>NZ_JBFUCO010000008.1:0-98303 GCF_056405215.1 Arthrobacter sp. P1_H7
TCCTCCCGGCATTCCTCGACTACTATCAGCGCTTTCCCGGCTACGGGTTCTGGGCCGCGCTCGAGAAGACGACCGGGGAATTCCTCGGCTGGTTCCACTTCCGGCCGGGCCCCGACGATCCACAAGATCAGCCGGAACTGGGCTACCGGCTGCGCCACGCGGCGTGGGGAAAGGGGCACGCGACAGAGGGATCGCGGGCGCTGATCGCCAAGGGGTTCACCGAGTTCGGGGTGCAACGGGTTGTAGCTTCGACCATGGCAGTCAACACGGCCTCCCGAAGGGTGATGGAGAAATCCGGGATGCGCCTCGTGCGGGCCTTCGTCGCCGAATGGCCGGTGACAGTCCCGGGCGATGAGCACGGCGACGTCGAGTACGCGATCACCCGAGATGAATGGGAGGCTGACGATTCTCGCCTTCGTCGGCGGTAACCCGCGGGCATCAGTCGGCCGGACGTAAGACATTGCTGAGCATTCCCTCGCAAACACTCGACTCCCCCGGAAACATGCGGAATCCCGCCCGATCCGACCCAGGTACGATCCGATCCGAAGCCCGAAGTTTGGACAATGTACACACCCCAAAATTGGCCGGCTCGAGGATTCAGACGAAACCCTGCCCTAGCGCCTTCAACCGCTAAAGAGCCGGCCGATGACAGTGCATATGCCGTGCTCCACTCACAGCTCACCGACGCCTCCATTTTCTTCAAGGCGTGTTACATGGCCGTCCTCACGGCGGAGGGCGGCTTGTCCCATCTGCCTGGGACGGAGATTCCGCTGTTAGAGCCCACGCAGCCGGTGCAGCAAGAGTGCGACGTGTAGGGATGTCCTGGATTCGGCGTCGTCGAGATCCACCGCCAGCAGTTCCTCCAGTTTGGCCAGCCGAGCGTAGAGCGTAGGACGGCTCAGGTAGCCGCTGCGGGCCATCGCCGCCTTGTTGCCGCCGGATTCCAGATACTTCCCGAGCAGTTCCAGCTGGCCGCCCTGGCCCTGGGCTTCAGCGGTGAGCAGGGATGCCAGTTCCGATTCGACGAACTGCTGCACACGCGGGTCGTGGCGAAGCAGGGCCAGAAGTCCCCGGAGCCGGACATCCGTGGCTCGGTAGAAAGACTTTCCGCCGTCGCGCAGGGTCGCCGCCGTCTCGGCGACGTGGGCCGCTTCGTCGATGCCCGCGGCGGCCTCGAGAAGGGAACCGGTGGGGCGTCCGACGCCGATGGTCCAGCGCGGCGCCGCCCAGGCTCCCGCGTCCCCGGAAGGACCCGTGTGCTCGGCAACGACCCGGGCGAGGTGCTGGAGCACCGCCTCCTGGAGCCGGTGTGCCGGCAGGCCCAGGATCATGCCGACCGAACCCGATCGGATGCTGGCCGTCAACGCGGTGCCGGAGCTTGTTTTGAGTGTCCGGGCCAAGAGTTCCAGCAGTTCCCGCTCCTCCTGCTGGCCGGCGAGCGGATCGCCCGACGGAAGTGTTGCGCCGCGCGGGGCAACCTGCTGGGCCGGGGTGGTCCGGAACACGACAGGCACGTAAAGCGGTGACCGCTTCAGCCCCAGAGATCCGGCGCGTGCAAGGGCTTCGGCGTCGCTCAGTCCGCGGGGCTGGCGCAGGGCGTTGAACAGACCTGCCTGGGCCTGCTGGCTCAGTTCGAGCCGGTCCCGTTCCGCGAGGCGGTTAATGGCCAGGGTCTGTGCCGCGCGCTCCAGGACCATTGCGGCCGTCTCGTCGTCGTCGAGCGGCACCGGCACAATCAGCCGACCCCACAGATGCCGCCGCACGCCCACCGGCGTCTGAAGCCATTCCTCCGGCCCGGTCCGAGCCGTCGAGGCCGGCGACGGCGTGGTTCGGGACCGCCCCTCCCAGTCGTCCAAGAGATCTGCCGTGTCCAGCTGCCGGGCGGAATAGCTGAGGACCAGATGGGAGAGGTCCTCCAAGACCACGGGGGCGTCGATCATCATCGCCGCCTGCTCCACCACCTGCTGGCTCCCCGCGCTTTCCAGACTCAGGACGGTGAAGGCTTCATGGACATCTCTGGCGCGCTCCACGCGTTCCAGCTGCTCCGCCACGATCATCCGGTGCACTACTTCCGTGACCTGGACGAACCGCACGCGCCGCTCGAGGACAATCACCGGAATCGAGGCCCCCTTGGCCGCGGCCCGCAGCGCGGCCATGCTGCGTTCCCTGTTTCCGATAAGTTCGACGATCAGCCCGGCGGCTGCGGCCCTCTCCAGGGATCCGATGAACGACGCCGTGAGGCCGGGTTCCTTTTCCAGCTCAAGGCCCGTGGTCAACACCAGTTCCCCGCCGGAGAGCAGCCCGCCGACGTCGAGCAGCTCGCTGACATGCACCCAGCGCACCGACGCGTCCAAACCGGCTAAACCACCGAGCACCCTCGGGTCCGCAGCACGCAGAACGGGAAGGTCAAGGATGGCACGGACCGTAGGCAGCATTTACAGAGTGTAATCCCAGAAGCTTAATTCTTTACACACTGCCCCTTATGGGGTTACGCCGCCGCGGACAGACTGGACGCACAGCACGGCACCGAATGCCGCCTCACATCAAACAGCACTGAGGAGAATCCTTGAACACGATCAAGCACTGGATCAACGGCACCTACGTCCCCGCCGGGGACCGCACAGCCCCCGTCACGAACCCCGCCACCGGAAAGGTGACCGGACAGGTTGTGCTCGCCAGCGTCGCTGAATGCGACGCCGCCGTTGCCGCGGCCAAGGCCGCCTTCCCGGCCTGGCGCGACACGTCGCTCGCCCGCCGCACCCAGATCCTTTTCGCATTCCGCGAGCTGCTAAACACCCGCAAGGACGAACTCGCGGCCATCATCACATCAGAGCACGGCAAGGTCCCGGACGATGCCCTGGGCGAGGTCACCCGCGGCCAGGAGGTCGTGGAATTTGCCTGCGGCATCCCGCACCTGCTCAAGGGCAGCTTCACGGCGAACGCCTCCACCAACGTGGACGTCCATTCCGTCCGCCAGGCCCTGGGACCGGTCGCCATCATCAGCCCGTTCAATTTCCCGGCCATGGTTCCCATGTGGTTCTTCCCCCTGGCCATCGCCGCGGGCAACACCGTGGTCATCAAGCCGAGCGAAAAGGACCCGACCGCCGCCAACTGGATGGCCGAACTGTGGAAGGAAGCCGGGCTGCCCGACGGCATCTTCAACGTCCTGCACGGCGACAAGGTGGCCGTCGATGCACTGCTGACCCACCCGGACATCAAGGCCGTCTCCTTCGTGGGCTCCACACCGATCGCCAAGTACGTCTACGAGACCGCCACCGCCAACGGCAAGCGCGTCCAGGCCCTCGGCGGCGCCAAGAACCACATGATCGTCCTGCCCGACGCCGATCTCGACCTCGCCGCCGACGCCGCCATCAACGCAGGCTCCGGCTCCGCCGGCGAACGCTGCATGGCCATCTCCGCGCTGCTCGCGGTGGGCGACATCGCGGACGAACTGGTCGGCAAGATTGCCGGCCGAGCAACCTCGATCCGCACCGGCGACGGACTGCGCGGCTGCGATATGGGTCCGCTCGTCACGGCCCAGCACCGGGACAAGGTGGCTGGCTACATCGACGCCGGCGAAGCGGCCGGCGCCACGCTCGTCGTCGACGGCCGCACCATCGCCGCCGACGCCGAAGGTGAGGGATTCTTCGTCGGGCCGACCCTCTTCGACAACGTCACCACCGACATGTCCATCTACACCGATGAGATCTTCGGCCCGGTCCTCTCCGTGGTCCGCGTCGACAGCTACGACCAGGCCCTCGAGACGATCAATTCCAACCCGTACGGCAACGGCACCGCGATCTTCACGAACGACGGCGGTGCGGCCCGCCGCTTCGAGAACGAGGTGGAGGTCGGCATGGTGGGCATCAACGTTCCGGTGCCGGTCCCAATGGCCTACTACTCCTTCGGCGGCTGGAAGAACTCGCTCTTCGGCGACACCCACGCCCACGGCACCGAAGGCGTCGGATTCTTCACCCGCGGCAAGGCCGTCACGTCCCGCTGGCTGGACCCGAGCCACGGCGGCATCAACCTCGGCTTCCCGCAGAACGCGTGACCGGAACGTCAACAGAAAGGCAACTGCCATGACCTCCACAATCGATAGCGGCATCCGACCGGGCCACGACACTGCCGACGCCGCACGCCGCGCGTACGAACTGGACCGCAGGCACGTCTTCCATTCCTGGTCCGCCCAGGACCTCATCGACCCCATGGTCATTTCCGCGGCCGAGGGATCCCACGTCTGGGACGGCGACGGCAACAAGTACCTGGACTTCTCCTCGCAGCTGGTCAACACCAATATCGGCCACCAGCACCCCGCCGTCGTATCCGCGATCGCCGCCCAGGCCACGAAACTGTGCACGATCGCCCCGAGTTACGTCAATGACGCGCGCTCCGAAGCCGCCCGTCTGATTGCCGGGCGCACCCCCGGCGAACTGGACAAGATCTTCTTCACCAACGGCGGCGCCGACGCCAACGAGCACGCGATCCGGATGGCCCGGCTGCACACGGGCCGTCACAAGGTGCTCTCCGCCTACCGCTCGTACCATGGCGGCACCCAGCTGGCCATCAACGTCACGGGTGACCCCCGCCGCTGGGCCAGCGACACCGCCAGTAGCGGGACTGTGCACTTCTTCCCGCCGTACCTGTACCGCACGGCCTTCCATTCCAGCACCGAGGAGGAGGAAAGCCAGCGCGCCTTGGAACACCTGGAACAGCTGATTAGCTTCGAGGGGCCTTCAACCATCGCCGCCCTCATTCTGGAAGGCGTCCCGGGCACAGCCGGGATCTACATGCCGCCCCCTGGATACTTGCAGGGCGTCCGGGAGCTCTGCACACGGCACGGCATCGTCTTCATCGCCGACGAAGTCATGTCCGGCTTCGGCCGCACCGGGACCTGGTTCGCCGTCGAGCACTTCGACGTCGTCCCCGACTTGCTGACCTTCGCCAAGGGCGTGAATTCCGGCTATGTTCCGATGGGCGGCGTGGCGATCAGTCCGGAGATCGCTGCCACGTTCGGCACGCGCGTTTACCCGGGCGGCCTGACCTACTCGGGCCACCCGCTCGCGGCGGCTGCCGCCGTCGCCACCATTAACGCGATGGAGAACGAACAGATCGTCCAGCACGCGGCAGCCCTCGGCGAGACGGTGATCGGCCCGGCCCTCCGCGGATTCGCCGAAACCCACGCCTCGGTCGGGGAAGTCCGCGGCACGGGCGTGTTCTGGGCCATCGAACTCGTCAAGGACCGGCAGACCCGCGAGCCCCTCGCGCCGTACGGAGCCTCGAGTCCGGAAATGAACCAGCTCGTGGCGGCCTGCAAATCCCGCGGACTGCTCCCGTTCGCGAACTTCAACCGCATCCATGTCGTCCCGCCCTGCAACACCAGCGTGGAAGACACCCAGACAGGCCTGCACATCCTGGACACCGTGCTGGACATCGCGGACGGGTTCGCCGCCACCTGATGAATCCGGAGACAGTCGCGCCGGACAGGAGCTTGCATGCGACGCGCCCACAAGTGATGCTGGCGTTGCCTTCGGAGATGGACGTCAACTCAGCGGAATACGCGTGGTCGTGAGCCTTCAGATGGAGAAGGCGAGACTTCCGATGTGGTCGAGGAGCGTGTCGCGGTCGAGACCCAGAAGGGCCGAGGCGATACTGGCGACCAGGTCAAGCACGTCCTCGCTGCTGGCGGTGCCGGCCAGTACGTCCATGACCAGGCCGTCTTCCTGGGCCACCAGCGTCCGCGCTATCTTCGCCGGTTCCAGGACGGGAAAGAACTCACCGGCCTGCATTCCGTCGGCAATGATTTTTTCATACGTCGCTTGCTGGGTGCGGATGAGTTCCGCTTGGATCCGTCGGTGCTCCACGTCCCTGATCGAATGGGTCCAGTACTCGTAAAGAATCCGGAAGGTGTCGTCCTCCAGTCCTGCCGTGGTGCCCGCGCTGATGACTGCGGCGAGCCGGACCGTCGGGCTCATGGCAGGGTCCGCCGCCTCCGCCAGCCGTGCGAGGAATCTGGCAGATGAGGCTTCGACGGCTGCCGCGGTGATCTCGGCAAGGCTTCCGTAGTAGTACAGCACGGCGTTTGGGGCCATGCCTGCCTCCGCCGCAATCGCCCGCAGCGTCGCGGCTTCCGCACCGTCACGCGCGGCGACGGCCTGTGCCGCCGCCGCAATCGCCCTCCGGCGCACTTCCCTCTTGCTGAGGTCCGCCATTGCCACTCCTCCCCCGGTCCGATGCCTATTGACAGCGAGTCTAGACCCGTATTGAATGGTATTCAAATTTGAATGTGATTCAAATAACTTTGATTCGATGAGGAGTCTCCGTGTCACATCCCCTTCCACCCCCCACCGTTACACCTCCCACCCTTCCGGTTGCCGCTGCGAGCAAGGGACTGAAGGCCGGCTCGATCGGCATCGGCCCCACGGTGGCATTGGGTCTCGCCGCGGTGGCCCCGGCGTACAGCTTGGCGGTGACCTTGGGCTTCGTTGTCCTGGCGGTCGGGTCGAGCACACCCGCGGCGTTCCTTCTGGGGTTCGTGCCTATCCTGTTCACGGCCTTCGCCTTCCGGGACCTCAATCGGGAAATGCCGGACTGCGGCGGGGTTTTCGTGTGGATCTCCCGAGTCTTTGGCCCATGGTCGGGCTGGTTCTTCGGTGGCTGGGTCCCCCAAGTTGCCACCTTCATCTCCAGCGCGGCCTTGGCGCAGGTTGCCACGACGTATCTTCTGACCTTTTTGGGGCTCGGCTGGGCCGCCTCCCAACCGGTCATCGTCGCGGCCATCGCGTGCGGGCTGATCGCCCTGAGCGGCGTCGTGGCGGCCCGCGGAATCGAACTCTCCGCGTGGCTTCAATACGCATTGATCGCCTTGCAGCTGGTTGCCCTGGGCGGTTTCTGCGTCGGGGCCTTTACCGCGATGGCCGCCGGGACCGCGGCGGAAGGTGCCGAGCAGCCACGGCTGGACTGGTTCAACCCACTTGCCTCCGGCGATCTCTCCGGCCTGGTCCACGGCGTCATCCTTTGCCTGTTCATCTACTGGGGCTGGGACGCGCTGATAGCGGTCAATGAGGAAACGACCGACCGCAAGGGAACACCCGGGCGGGCCGTGGTCATCACCACCGTGATCCTTCTGTTCTTCTACGTCGTGACCGCGACGGCCGCCGTCGGATTTGCCGGGACCGCCGGCATCACGGATCCTTCAACCGTCTCGGACGTGCTGTCCGTGCTTGGCCCCCAGGCCACCGGTGGCCTCTTCGGGCAGGTGATCATCCTCGCCGTCGGCATCTCGGCATTGGCGGCGCTGATGACTGTCGCGATCAGCAACCCCCGGTCCTGGCTCAGCATGGGAACTTACGGCGCACTGCCCGCTGCCACCACGAAGATGCACCCCTCCAGAGGGACACCCACCACGTCAATCGTTTGGTGGGCGCTCCTGAGCATTGCCGTGACAGTAGTTCTGACAGCGATCAGCGCCGACTTCATCGGCCTGGCTATTCTTTCAGTCGGCCTGATGATCGCCGCCTACTATGCCGCGACGGCGCTGGCCTGTGTCGTTTATTTCGCTCCCCAAATGCGCACCTCCACCTCTGCCCTTGTCATCAAGGGCATCCTTCCTGGCCTGGGCGCCCTCCTGATGACGGGAGCGTTTGCGTACAGCGCCGTCGACATGTTGTCCCCCGACTATGCCGGGCTCTCCTGGCTCGGTATCGGAACCGTGTTCTGGATCGGCATCGGCGCCCTCGCCTTGGGCGTCCTGGTCGTCGCCATCATCCGCCCCAGACTCCGGCCCTACTTCGCCGGGCAAACGATCCCCCAGGGAACTTTCTCCACCCGCAACGAACTGCAATCCATCCTGAGCAGCGAAACCGAGGCATAAATGCGCGTCCTATCCATTGCAGCAATCCAAACGAAACCCGTGCCCTACGACGTCGAAGCAACTTGGGAACGCTTCGCTGCCCAGGCCGAAACCGCCAAAGAGCTCGGTCCTGAGGTCGACATCATCGTTGCACCAGAACTTCTGCTCGCAGCTCCCGGGGAATTCCTGATCCCTGACCCTGAGGGCGAAACCCGCTCCGCCTGCCCCATCCCCAGCGCGCTCACCGACCGGATCGCGGATCTGGCCCGCCGCCTGGGGGTCTGGCTCGTGCCCGGCTCCCTGCTGGAAACCGACGGCGGCAACACCTACAACACGGCAATCGCTGTTTCCCCCGACGGCGAGATCGTGGCCCGGTACCGGAAGCTCTTTCCCTGGCGCCCGTTCGAAACAACGACGCCGGGCGACTCGTTCGTGACCTTCGACATCCCCGGCCGGGGACGCGTAGGCCTCGCCATCTGCTTCGATGGAAGCTTTCCCGAGGTCGCCCGGCAACTGGCATGGCTCGGAGCGGAAGTCATCATCCAGCCGACCCTCACCACGACCCGGGACAGGGAAATGGAAATCGTGATGTCACGGGCCAACGCCTTTGCAAACCAGGTGTACATCGTCAACGTCAACGGCGCCGACCCATCAGCAGTCGGAGAAAGCGTCATCGTGGACCCGGAGGGCACCATCATGCAGCAGGCCAGAGGAGGCGAGGAAATCCTCTTCGGCGTCCTGGACCTCGACCGGGTCACCCAGGTCCGCCGCTACGGAACCCACGGCATCAACCGGCCCTGGGCTCAACTCCACGACCAGGAAGGAATCCTCCGTTACCCGATGTACGGCGGCGCACACTTCCAACCCCCGGCGTGGAGCACCCCGGACCCGGAGGATTCACGCGTGAATCGGCTCAGCACTTCAAGGGCCTGACCGCTTCCTTCCACGGCCGCACCCCGACCACATCGAGTGCGTACCTCCGGCCCCGGAGGTACGCACTCGTTGCCAGAAACGACCATCGACAGCACGATCTCATCCGCACCAGCCGGCTGTCGGCCGCTGTGAAGCCGTACGACCCTTGCCGCCGACACTCTAGGCGCGTGCCCAACATTCAAGATCACGGGAAGTCTGATGCCCAATAACCTCAAATCCGCGGACACTGTCATCGTTAATGCCGGGGTGCACACCTTGGATCCAAAACAACCATCCGCCAGCACCATCGTCATCGCGAACGGCAGGATTCTCGCCGCTGGCGGCAACCACCTTCTTGGCGAGCACCGGGGTCCACGAACCCGAGTGCACGATGCCAAGGGCCAAACCATCACGCCGGGACTCATCGACGGACACATTCACCCCATCCAAGGTTCGGAAATCACGGTCGGCGTAAATTTCGGCCCAGTGTCAACGTTCGACGCTTTCCTCGCCGTCCTGCGCACCGAAGCAGCCAGGGTTCTTGCAGAGAATCCGGCGGGGTGGGTCCGGGGATGGAACCTTGACTACGGCGTCTTTGAAGGGAGGCGAATATCCGCTGACCTGATTGAAGAGTCGGTCTGCGGCCTGCCGGCGTACATTCTCCTGTTTGATCTTCATACCGCATTGGCGAGCAGGAAAGCTCTGAGACTGAGCGGCATCACAGGTGGGCGCCGGTTTTGCGACAATTCAGAGATAGTTATTGACGAGGCCGGCAACCCCACCGGGGAGTTGCGGGAATCCACTGCCTACGAATTGGTTGGATCCACCGCGCCGGCTCTTTCTGCTGCGCAGGCCGTTGAGAGGGCACGGGAGCTGATCTCCTGCTTGTCGAGAAGCGGCATCACCTCAGGAACGATCATGGATGGTGACCTTGCTTCGCTCGATTTCATCGACAACATCGACAGCACCGGATCGGGCTTGCCCGTCAGGCTGGTTTCCGCACTCGAGCATCGGCCCGGCCTGACTGCTGAAGAAGCACGGTCTTACGTCTTGTCGAAGGACCGACGGGGTCGGCGCTGGCGCGGCGGGCTCGTCAAGCTCTTACTCGACGGTGTAATCGACACGGGAACCGGCTGGCTCTATGAACCGGACACGATGGGCGGCGGATTGAAATCATTTTGGCCCGATCCGGCCGACTATGCTGCAACCGTCAAGAACTATAGCGACGCAGGATTTCAAATCGCGACGCACGCTATCGGTGATCGAGCCATCGGTGCTGCGATCGACGCATACGTCTCGGCCGGCGTGCGGTCCCGGCGGGGAGCCCCGCACCGCATTGAACACCTGGAGTGCATTGCGGACAAGGATCTCGCACGTCTTTCCACGGCCGGAATAACCGCGTCGATGCAGCCCTTGCACATGCAGTGGCGAAAGGCGGACGGATCCGATTCTTGGTCCAGTCGCTTGGGCGCCGAGCGATCGAAACGGGCCTGGAGGATCCGTGACGTCATCGATTCGGGTGCTCCGGTTGCGCTGGGCTCGGATTGGCCGGTGGCTCAGTACGACGCGCGCATCGGCATGGCATGGGCACGCCTGCGCCGCATCCCAGGCCGGACCGATGCGCATGTCTTCGAACCTTCACAAAGGTTGACGGCGCTCGAAGCGCTCAAGGGCTTCTCGGTTTGGGCCGCCGAAGCCCAAGGAGACCACGACCAGGGAAGAATCCGGCCCGGGAACAGGGCGGACCTCGCGATATGGGCCGACGATCCCCTTCTGGTTTCAGCCGACGACCTCATTGACCTCCCGATCGAATCGACCTGGGTGGATGGAGAAACTGTCTTCAGCCGCCAAGAATAGGCCGACGTCACCGCCCAGGGGTCCGCCAACAACCACAGACGGATCCATGGCCGCGCTCCATCCCAGCCCGACACCCGCAGGCGTTCACCCCTGACCTGACAGGGCTCGCTGCGAACCAATCCCTAACCTGCGCGGTACCGCAAGTCCCCACGACTATGCCCGCCGCGAGGCCAATGAGCTCCGCAGACACACCTGTAGAGGGTAGGTATAGGGACGCCGAGGTTTTTGGCGACTTCCCCGGGTGTGCCGGCGGAGGTTGTCGGAATCGAGCCGGACGAGGGCGATTCGCTGCTGTGGTTCTGGTGGTTTGCTTGCTAGTGATGGGCCGCTCACAGAGTGCGCCAAGGCAGCGCGCGTGCGGGAAATTTCGTTGTTCGACAACGCCGGTTGGCGAGCGGATACTGAAGAAACATGAAGCCTACCCAAAGCGGGTTGCGCATCCAGCTTCTCGGCTCGTTCATCGTGTACGTCAACGGGAACGCCGTCGAGAACAGCCACTGGCGGCTGCAGAAGGCAAAGGCCGTGGTGGCAATGCTGGCGCTGGCGCGTGGTCAGCGTGGCCGTCGCGAGCAGGTACTGGACCGCTTGTGGCCTGACATGGAGCCGGTGGCCGCCGCACGGAATCTGCATCAGACCCTGTACGTCGCTCGCCGTGCGCTCGCTAGCGCTGGAGCCGGCAGCGACGGGCTGCTCGCCATCCGCGGTGAAGTGCTCGTGCTGGATGACACTGGCCCGGTCGATGTCGATGTCCTGCAGTTCGAGCGTTCGGCCGTGGCAGCGTTGGCTGCAGGTGTCGAGGCAAGCCTGCGCGATGCGGCCGACTTGTACAGTGGTGATCTTCTGCCCGAGCTGCCGGATGCGGACTGGCTGACGACACGCCGCGATGAGCTCCGGGAAATCCATCGCGAAGTACTGGTGAAACTGGCGTCGACCGTGGCGCAGCGCGCGCCGGAGGAAGCGTTGGTCATCCTCACCCATGCGCTCGAATCCGATCCCGTCCACGAGGGAGCCGTGCGCGCGCAGATGGTGTTGCTGGCTGGGATGGGCCGGCGGTCGGAAGCATTGGCGCGATATGAGCGGCTGGTCGACGAACTCCTCGACGCGTTCGGGACCGACCCGGACACCCGGACAATGGCACTGTTTCGCGAGTTGTTGACCGGTTCGCCGCCCGAGGAACGCCTCCACCAGCCCGCCGGCGTGACCGGCAAAGACGATGCCATCGGTTATCTGCCATCCCCGTTGACAAGCTTCATCGGGCGCGAGCGTGAGCTCGTTGACGTCGAGCGGCTGATGGGCCATGCTCGCCTGCTCACACTCACCGGGGCTGGCGGCAGCGGCAAGACCAGACTGGCATTGGAGGCCGCGAAGACAATTCGTCCTGAGTACGTGGACGGAGTCTGGTTCGTCGACCTCGCGGCCGTTGGGGAATCGCTGCTGGTGGCCGATGCCGTAGCCGAGGTCCTCGGGCTGGATTACGGCGCGGCACCAAGCCGCGTGCAAGCGCTGGTCGACCAACTGCGGCGACGCTCGCTGCTCCTCGTGCTGGACAACTGCGAACACTTGCTAGCGGCCTGTGCGCAACTCGTCGTCGCGCTACTTGACGGATCCCCTGGGGTTAAAGTGCTGGCCACCAGCCGGGAGCCACTCCATGCCGACGGGGAGTACACCTACCGGGTGCCGTCATTGCCCCTGCCCTCGCCCCTGGGGACCGACGCTCTCGACCTGGCCGTGCTGGGCCGTCTGCCCTCTGTCCGGCTTTTCGTTGAGCGGGCAGCGCAGGTCCGGCCGGGTTTCGCGCTCGACGCCGACAACGCGCAGGGGGTGACAGAGTTGTGCCGACGGCTCGACGGAATGCCGCTGGCCCTGGAATTGGCCGCGGCCAGAGCGGCCGTACTCGAACCCGCCGAGATCGTCCAGGGATTGGGCGATGCTTTGTCCATGCTCGGCAGGGGAACCAGCGGCGTCACGCGGCACCAGACGCTGCGTGGCACCTTGGAATGGAGCCACGAACTGCTCACCAAACCGGAGCAGGTTCTGCTGCGCCGGCTGTCTGTGTTCGCGGGTGGTTTCACCCTCGACGCTGTAATCGCAGTCTGCGCTGACGCGCCCCTCCAGCAGATCGAACTGCTCGACCTGTTGGCCAAGCTGGTGGACAAGTCTTTGGTGGTCACCGAAAGGACGGGCGCCGGGACCCGATACCGGCAATTGGAGACGGTCCGCCAGTTTGGCCAGGAGAATCTCGATCCTGCAGGTGAGGCGGCTCAACTGGCGGCTGCGCATTGCGCCTACTTCCTTGCCGTCGCCGAATCCCACAATCCCGAACGGGCCACCGGGGTGGTCATCGAACAGCCGAAGTTGCTCGACCGCGAGCACGACAACCTGCGCTCGGCGTTGCGCTGGTCGTGCGCCCGCGAGCCCGAGACCGCGCTCCGGCTCGCGGCCAGCCTGTGGCGGTTCTGGTTCGTCCGCGGTCACGCGGTCGAGGGAGCACGTTGGGTCGAGCGTGCCTTGGCGGTGGCTCCCGACGCGACCAGGTCTCGCGCGGCTGCTCTGATCGGCCTGACCGGGCTGGACAGCCGGCAGGGCCGCGGCGATCGGCATCGGGCGCTCGGCGCGGAGGCCCTGGCAATTATGCGGGAGATCGGCGACCCCGACGAGGTGACGATGGCCCGGCTCATTGAGACCTCGCTCGCCTGGAGCACTTTCGACTTGGACGAGGCCGAACAACTGGCAGCCGACGTGCACACCGAGGCAGTCGAGGGTGGCAGACCCGAGCATTGCGCTGCCAGCAGTTGGCTGCTCGGCCAGTGCGCGTTGTCCCGGGAGGACGGACCACTCGCCGCCCGTCACCTAAACACCTGCCTGAGAGAACTCGACCAGTCTGAGACCAGCACTCCACCCTTCCTGCCGGTGATCACGCCCAGCCTGCAACTGGTCCCGATCGCCGGACGGTTGGTCCCCTGCGTCGAGGAGACCCTGCTGTTGGGCCGGCGGGTTGGCGTCATCCAAGCCAAAGGCTACGTGCTGTCCGCGCTCGGCTACGCGGCCAGGCTTTCGAGAGACACGCAGTCTGCGATATCCGTCATCACGGATGCAGCCGAACATTTCGCCGAGTTAGGAGATGACCTGGCTAGGGCGCAAACGCTTCACCAACTTGGCTGCATTCTGCGCGACTGTGGCGACTACAGCGCGGCCGCTGAGGCCCTGTCCTTGGCGCGGGAGCTTCGGCTCGGCCTGGGCGACCGACGCGGCGAGCTGCTGACCGAGATTAATATCGCCCTGCTCCGCGCCATGGGTGGTGATATCGACCGCGGCCTGACAGACGCTCGGCGTTGCCTTTCAGGGTTCGAGTCCGCGGGAGATCAGGTGGGGATGGGCGCCACGCTGACCATTCTCGGTGCCGCCGAACTGATCTCCGGGGAGGTCCGGGCAGCGCGGGAAATGTACAGGCAGGCAGCGGAAAAGGTCGCTCCATGGCGTCGACACACTGGCTGGCAACGGTTGATGGTGGCAGAGCTATCCAACGAGCTCGGCGACCCGCATCGGGCGGCCCGCGAAATTGACAGGGCTGGGGCGATTTTCGACCGAACGAGATGCCTCATCGCCGGTCAGCGGCTGGCCGCACTGCGTAGGCGGGACTCGGATGATGATGTTGAGACGGCGTTGAGTGCCCGTTGAGGACGGTTCACTAGCGTTATTCCTGGATCTGACAAATGGATCTGACAAACCAACAGCAATCAGGAGGAACGCATCGTGACAACGACGCAGACTAGGCCGACCCGCATCGGCGAGGCCACCATCGCCGAGTTCGCCGCCGGGCTGCGCGGCACGGTCGTCAGGCCAGGGGACGCGGACTACGACCACGAACGCAGCATCTGGAACGGGGCCCACGACCGCCGCCCGACGCTCATCGCACGCTGTGCGGGTGTGGCAGATGTGATCCGCACGGTCGATCTCGCGCGCAGTGAGGGGTTGCCGTTGTCGGTTCGCGGCGGCGGACATTCGATCCCCGGGTTTTCCACCGTCGACGACGGTATCGTGCTGGACCTTTCGCTGATGAAGGGGGTCCAGGTGGACCCCGCCCGCCGCCGCGTGGCGGCACAGGCAGGGTGTACCTGGAAGGACCTGGATGCAGAAACCCAGCAATTCGGGCTTGCGGTGACCGGTGGCCTGGTGTCCTCGACCGGCATCGCCGGCTTCACCACCGGCGGCGGCATCGGCTGGCTCGTGCGCAAGCACGGGCTGGCCAGCGACAACCTGGTCGGCGCCGACGTCGTCACTGCTGACGGGCAGTTTATTCACGCCAGTGCCGACGAGCACCCCGATTTGTTCTGGGGACTGCGCGGCGGCGGCGGCAATTTCGGTGTGGTGACGTCCTTCGACTATCAATTGCACGAAGTGGGGCCCATCGTCCTTTCCGGCCTGGTTTTCTACCCCGCAGAAGAGGCGGAGCAGGTGTTGCGCGGCTATCGGGCGGCCTGCGCGGCGGCCCCCGATGAGCTGACCACGCTGGTCAACATGACCACGGCGCCGCCGGTCCCGTTCCTGCCAGAATCAGTGCACGGCAAGCCGGTCATCGCTGTGGGAGGGTGCTGGTCCGGCGATCTAGATGCCGGCGAGGCCGCCACCGCGCCCTTCCGGTCATTGGGCACGGTCATCGCCGATGTGTTCACGGCCAACCCGTACGCGGGGTGGCAGCAGGCGCTCGATCCGCTGTACCCGCGGGGCGTGCACAACTATTTCCGCTCGGCATTTCTGCGCGCCGCCGACGACGCGTCCGTGCGCGTGCTGCTGGACTCGTTTGCAGCATCGCCCAACGCCATGACGGAGATTCACCTGCACCACCTTGGCGGCGCGGTCGGCAGGGTTCCTGCCGAAGCTACGGCCTTCGCACTCCGCGACCAGGAATTCATCGTCAATGTTATTGCGCGCACGCCGACGGCGGAAGGCTTCGCGGATGTCGTGGAGTGGGCCCGGGGCGTGACGTCCGCGCTTGGTCCGGATGTGGCGGCCTACGTGAATTTCACAGGTGAAGCGAATACGACGCTCGTGCGGGCGTCGTACCCGGCGGATACATACCGGCGGCTCGTGGAACTGAAGAACGAATACGACCCCACCAATCTATTCCGGTTGAACCAGAACATCGCCCCCACTGTGTGACTGCACGGTCTGCGTGAGACGTGGCTGATCGCCCGAGGATCGGGAAGCAACCTGACAGACTGCGCCAGAGGCACCTCGATTCCCCCGTCAACTGACCGGCAMCGCCGGTCAGTTGACGCGGGAAAGGACACCCGAATGACCCCACACCCCAGCACGCGGAGCGTCCACTAGCCGGGGCCCTGACCCCGCACTCACAGACGTCTCCATCGAATAGATCGTCCGTTCTGGATGAGCCGGATATCCAGGGCGGGTGCCATGCTGGCCCCATGGATGATCAGTCCGCTGCCTGGCAGTCACAGTCTCGGCCGCGTGCTTATCAGACAGGGCGGATGGAAGCATTCAGCGACGTCGTGTTTTGCCATTGCGACAACGCTCATCATTCTGGAGATAGCCGTCCCTGCCGGCTCCGCCGAGGACCTCGTGGCCGCGCTTCCCGCCCTGTGGCCGTCGTACTTGGCCTAACTGGTCAGCTTCGCGACGATTGGGGCGATCTGGTTTTGCCACACGGTTATCACCAACTGCCTCGACCATGCCGACTCAGTGTTTATTCGGCTGAACCTGCGGTCCGCGCGCATCGGCGGGCAACATCAAGTCCTGGATGCGGTTCGTCCGACGGAGAGTGAGGGGCTGTGAGCGACGTGGCTGAGCGGCAAGTGGGTGCCGCCGGGGTCGTGCTGTTGACGTTGGCGATGGGGCAGTTCGTGATGGCCCTGGACACCACCGTGATGAACACGGCGATCGCGACGGTGGCCAGCGACCTCGGGACCACGGTGACCGGCATTCAGACGGCGATCACGCTCTACACGCTGGTGATGGCGTCGTTGATGATTACGGGCGGCAAGATCGGCGAGATCATCGGCCGGAAGCGGGCGTTCACGATCGGGTGCGTCGTTTATTCCTGCGGATCGTTGACGACGGCACTGGCCCCGAACCTGACTGTGCTGATCATCGGCTGGTCATTCCTGGAGGGTCTGGGAGCCGTACTGATCATGCCGGCGATCGTGGCGCTCGTCGCGTCAAACTTCGGCAAGCCCGAACGGCCGCGTGCCTACGGGCTGGTCGCCGCCGCCGGCGCCATCGCGGCGGCGCTCGGGCCGCTGATCGGCGGCGCGTTCACCACCTACGCCTCGTGGCGCTGGGTGTTCGCCGGCGAGGTCCTCATCGTGGTCGTCATCCTGCTGCTCGCGCGGCGCGTAAACGACACACCCGCTGCGGAGGGTGTCCGCCTCGACCTCGTGGGCACGGCGCTGTCGGCGCTCGGTCTCACTTTGATCGTCATGGGCATCCTCCTCTCGGGGTCGTGGGGGTTCGTGCAGCCCAAGCCCAACGCGCCTGAGTGGCTCGGGCTGTCTCCGGTCATCTGGCTCATCCTCGGCGGCGGCGCGGTCCTGGCCCTTTTCATGGTGTGGGAGAACCACCGCATCGCACGCGGTGAGGGCGCGCTCATCGACCCCGCGATGCTCCGCAACCTCCAGCTGCGCAGCGGCGTCACCTCCTTCCTGTTCATGTACCTCGTCCAAGCAGGCACTTTCTTCGTCGTCCCACTGTTCTTGTCCGTGGCGCTCGGGCTTTCGGCGATCGAGACCGGCGTGCGCCTGCTGCCTCTTTCGCTGACTCTGCTGATCTTCGCCATAGGCATACCGAAACTGCGCCCGGACGCTTCGCCACGACGTGTCGTCAACGCCGGCTTCGTCGCCCTGTTCACCGGCCTGGTGCTCCTGGTCGCACTGCTCGAAGTCGGTGCGGGACCAGAGATCGTGACCTGGCCGCTGCTGCTCGCGGGTTCCGGACTGGGAGCGATGGCCTCCCAGCTCGGCAGCGTCACCGTGTCCGCCGTGCCTGACGAACAAAGCGGTGAGGTCGGCGGTCTGCAGAACACCGGCACCCAGCTCGGCGCCTCGATCGGGACCGCGCTAGCCGGCGCTGTGCTCATCTCCGCGCTCAGTGCCTCGTTCTTCGCCATCATCCACGACAACCCGGAAATCCCGGCCACCCTCGAGTCGCAAGCGCAAATACAGCTCGCCGATGGGGTTCCGTTCGTTTCCGACGCGGACCTGAGGGCCGCGCTCACTGCCGCGAACGTTCCCCCCGCGACTATCGACGCGGTCGCGGAGGCGAACACGGACAGCCAGATCCAAGGGCTACGCGCCGCCATCTCCATCCTTGCCCTGATCACACTGCTCGCCCTGGTCTTCACCCGCGGCATACCAACCATTCAACCCGGCACCCAAACCAAGCAAGACTCCCAACGGGCGCCGTAATCCTTAACGGCTCGCAAGCACACCAGAGCACCGGTGAACGGTGCCGGTTCGGTGAAGCCGGTCCTACTCTCCCATGGAGGGAACAGGATCGTACGGCGCGAAACTCAGGCAACAAGCCTCCGAAGCCGGCTTAATAAGTACCGTCGTACGCCGAGGCTGTGTACCGGGTACCTCCGGAATACAACTCGCCTGAAGTGCTTCCCGAGAAACCGTCACAGTTGCCGGTCGTGTCGGCGCAGGGTTCTCCGTTCCCTCCTCTGTCCGTTTCGCCATTCTCAATCCACCCCGTTCGGGTGTTGCTGCTCGTCCTTAGTGCGCTGTCCGCGGCGGAGGGATCCGGCGGAGTTCAACACCGCATTGCGCATCGCGATGCCCGCTCGGGTCTTGGGTACGAGGAGGCGCGATGCGATGCCGGCGCCCCGTAGTAGCGGTCGGACGTGTCTGCGGTGCCTGTGTTCATAGCCGGCGAAAGCAGCGGTGTGGTCGCCCGGATGGGCGGCAATCGCGTCGGCGAGGGTCTTGGCTCCAACGATCGCGCTGCTGGAGCCTTCACCGAACAGCGAGATGCAACTCGCCGCGTCACCGAGCAGCACCACGCGGCCGGCACTCCACTGCGGTACGTCCACGCGGGTGACGGCGTCGAAGTACCTATCGCCGGACGCACCCCATTCCTCGAGCGCGAGCGTGGTGAGCCATCCGCCGCCGGCGTAAGTGGACTCGACGAGACGCCTGCCTTGTTCCGCATCGCGGTAGTCGAAATCGTGCTGCCCACGGAAGATAAAGGCGAAACCGGGCTTCCCACCCGCCGGATGGATGGTCAAGGAGGTTCCCGGTTCGTTGTACAACAGCACGGTGCGCGGATCCGCGACCGGCACAGGGGCGCGCACGGTGCCCACGAACATGCCGAAAGGGCGGGAAAAACGTTCCTCGGGGCCGAATGCCAGGCGCCGAACGGTGGAGTGGAGTCCGTCGGCTCCTACGACCAAGTCGAAGCGACGGGAAGGGGTCCGCTGAAACTCGACGTCGATTCCGCCGCCGTCTTGGTGCAAGGCAGCGATCGAGTCGTCCGGGATGATGAGACTTGTCTCCCGGGCCTTGTCGAACAACAAGCCGACGAGTTCATTGCGTGCGACCTCGACCTCCTGATGGCGGTCGACGCGCCGGTGCGTGCGGATCGTGGCCTGTGGCCGCCCGTCCGCGTCGACGAAGACCAGACGTTCGACACCGGTGGCAGCCTCCTCCAGGCGCGACCAGATGCCCATTTGCCGTGCAATAGCGACCGCTGCACCGCGTACGTCGATCGGGTTGCCGCTGGATCGTGTGTTGGCCGCTCTTTCCACGATCGTGACCGACCAGCCAGCCTTCTCCAGCCAGTACGCGGCGGTCGAGCCGGCAATCCCACCGCCGGAGACCAGTACGCTGCGATCCACCATGTCCCCATTCAAGCACTCAACTCCGGAGGCAAGTCCGCACCGCTGGCGATCCCACGTCGGACCCAATTTCCGGTACGGATCACACCGCCATCGAGCGGGTGGTTAGGCTGGGTGGATGGCGACAGTTATTCTCGTGCGGCACGGCCGCACCACAGCCAATGCCACTGGGCTGCTGGCCGGTCGGGCCGTCGGTGTCAGCCTGGACCAGATCGGGCGCGACCAGGCGGCTCTGACCGGAGACCGGCTCGCGGCCGTGCCAGTAGTCGGGGTGGTGTCGAGCCCTCTTGAGCGTTGTCAGCAGACCGCCCAGCTCATCCTCGATCGCCAGGCTGGCTCGCCGTACGCGCCGGTCGATCTCGATCTCACCGAGTGCGATTACGGCCAGTGGCAGGGCCGCACGCTCAGTGATCTCGCGACCGAGGATTTGTGGCCCGTTGTGCAGTCGCAACCGTCCGCCGTCGTCTTTCCCGGCGGTGAATCCATGGCCGCGATGCAGGCTCGGTCGGTGGCAGCGATTCGACGCCACGATGCAGCCTTCGAAGCCGAGTGCGGGCCAGGGGCCGTGTGGGTGGCGGTGAGTCACGGTGACATCATCAAGTCAATCCTCGCCGACGCGCTCGGCATGCACCTTGACCTGTTCCAGCGTATTAACGTGGGCCCCGCCTCCGTATCGATCGTGCGCTACGGCGCTAGTCGGCCGAGCGTCTACGCGACCAACACCGACGCTGGTGATCTGTCTTGGCTGTCGAACGGCATCCACTCTGGAGACGCGCCGGTGGGCGGCGGTGCAGGGCAAAAGGCGCCATGAACCTCATGTGCCTAGAATACTGACATGCCTACACGCGTTCACGAGTTTGCCTGGCCTGATCGGGTCGTCGTTGGCAACATTGGCCTTCCGGGGGCGCGCACGTTCTACCTCCAGGTGCGCGCAGGGACGCAGATCGTGAGTATTGCCCTGGAGAAGCAGCAGTCGGCTCTGCTCGCGGAGAAGATCGACGAAATTCTCGACCAGCTCATCACCGTCGAGGGCAACCCCTTCAGCGTTCCCACGAGTACTCCCATTGAACTTGTCGACAATGACCAGCTCGAGGCCGTTCAGGAGCAGTTTCGCGCCGGCGCCATGAGCTTAGGTTGGGACCCAACCACGGCCCAGGTCGTAATAGAGGCCTACCCCATCACCGATGTCGATGCTGATGACAACGACGAATCGCTTGATGAGGACGGCGCTAACGAGCCCGAAATGCTGCTGGTGCGAATGCCGGTCGGCACCGCCCGCGCATTCGCAAAGCGCACCCGGGAGATCGTGGGCGCCGGGCGTCCGACGTGCCCGCGCTGCGGTTACCCCATAGACGCCGACGGGCACATCTGCACCCTTCCCGAGGTCTGATGCCAGCGCCGGACCTAGTGACCGCCGAGTTGACGCTCACCGGCCGCATCACGACGGCTTCAAACGCTACATTTCTGGGCAGCATCGGCGACGTGGTGGTCGTCTATAAGCCGATAGCAGGCGAAAGTCCGCTGTGGGATTTTCCCCACGGCACACTGGCTCACCGGGAGGTGGCCGCCTACCTGGTCTCGCAGGTCTTCGGCTGGGACGTCGTGCCGCACACTTGGCTGCGCGATGGTCCGATGGGCGAAGGAATGGTGCAGCTCTGGCAGGAGCAAGACCCAGCCCAAAGCGCCGTGAACCTGGTCGCGACGGACCACGTGCCGGAGACGGGCTGGAAACACGTTCTCGAGGGACGAGATGAGAACGGACGGATGGTCGCCCTCGTTCACGAAGACTCGCCAGCGCTCAGACGCATGGCGGTGTTCGACATGGTCGTCAACAACGCCGACCGCAAAGGCGACCACATTCTTGCCATGACGGACGGACACCGGCACGGCGTGGACCATGGGCTCACCTTTCACCGAGACCACAAGCTGCGCACGGTGCTGTGGGGATGGCTGGGGGAAGCTCTGACCGCCGAGGAACGCGACGGCATCGATCGTGTCAGCGAAGGACTGCACGGTGGGCTGGGCCGAAACCTGGCGGACTTGCTCAGCGCCGAAGAAATCGCATCGCTCGCCGCGCGCTGCGCCCGGTTGCGCTTGGCAGGGCAGTTTCCGGCTCCGAGCGGTGAGATGCCGGCGGTGCCCTGGCCGCTGTTCTAAGGGAATTATGGCTACGGGCTTCGCAGGCTGTGTCACGTTGATGGCATGGATCTTAACGTAGCGACGGAGCTCATCATTCCAGTCACGTCAATGAACAGGTAACAAAAAGACAAACCGCCGACCAGCCACCAGCCGCACCCATATCGCAGGGTTGTG
The DNA here is from genome assembly GCF_056405215.1 of Arthrobacter sp. P1_H7. NCBI lineage: Bacteria > Bacillati > Actinomycetota > Actinomycetes > Micrococcales > Micrococcaceae > Arthrobacter > Arthrobacter sp. P1_H7. The sequence continues at coordinate 21,786 of NZ_JBFUCO010000008.1, forward strand.
GCTCGTCTGTGCACTGACCAAATTCGCGTACCTGGCTCTTACCGGTGCGTTGGAGGCAGTGATCGTTCGGCGCGCTAAAGTCGGCCATTACATTAGCGACGTCGATACCCAACCAGAGAAGGTCCTCACATCGGCGGACGCAGCTCGAGCAGGACGGCGTTGCCATAACCCGCACGGGGTGCGGGAACGCGAGTCGCCGACGGCGCATCTGAACTGCCCAAGCAACTCGTTACTTAGACCCGTGACCTCGTCCAGCCCCGCGCGGTACGGCCCCAAGGAGTGCAGAGCGCACTCCAAGCCATCTGGGCAGCACACAACTGAAAACAGACGACCCACGCGCGCACGTCGCGATGGCCTCGATTAAGCTAATGCGCTCTCGTCGGTCCCTCTGAACACCCGTCGCACGCCGCCTCGCGCGAGCATGAGAATGATGATCAGTGCAGTCACTTGAAAGAAGCCACCGAGACGGACAGCGTCGCCGAATACCAGGTCAACCAGTCCGAGCACCATGAACTTGCTCCCCGGCAGCACCAGCAACAGGGTGATCGCGCTGGCAATTCTAACCCGCCGAGTATCAGCCGACCGGATCCGCGCAACGATTTTCTTCTTCGCCCACAGCACGACTTCAAGGACAACCTTCAGCAGGATCGCTGTCAAGAGCGCCAACAGGAATGTTTCGGATATGACGTCGGGAAACAGTTGGATGAACGCACCCAGGACCACGAGATAGACCAGCACGTCGACGAGATCTATTGGGCGGATCCGCATCCAGCGAGTATATCGAGGCAGTGCCGCCTCCCCACTGGAGCTAATCGGCCCGACTCGGTAGCGTGCAATGCATGGCCATTAAACTTGAGAATGTCGGCATCGCCGTTCGAGACATCGAAGCAGCGATCGCCTTTTTCACCGACCTCGGTCTCACAGTCGTCGGCCGTGACACGGTCAGTGGTGAGTGGACCGACACTGCCGTGGGCCTTGATGGCAACCATGCCAAAATTGCGATGCTCCAAACACCAGACGGTTACGGTCGCCTTGAGCTCTTCGAGTACATCCACCCTGAAGCAATTGAGTCGGGCCCCACTCGTCCCAACGAGATTGGCATGCACCGCGTCGCCTTCTCAGTCGACGACATTGAAGAAGCCCTGAAGATCGCGGCGAGGCACGGCTGCCGGCCGCTACGCGGGGTGGCGACCTACGAGGACGTCTACAAACTCACATACATTAGCGGTCCCAGCGGAATCATCGTGATGCTCGCCGAGAAACTGAAGAAGGACTGACCGAACATGCGCCCATTCTTGCCGGCGAGGGTGGGCCCGGCGCTCCGTAGCGGCGTTTCTCAGGGCCGCGTGTCACGCTTGGGCCTCGCGTATGGGGGAACGGACTGCAAGGCGTGTGTACGGTACTGATGTGGGTTGTCCGTAGACGCTGGTAGTACAGGTCAGCTCCGGCACCAGAGGGGTTCCGAGCACCACGTCGTGTCGTCAAAAAAACCCGGTAGCAATGCGGCCAGGCTGTTCCTCGGCCTACTGCTCTCCCGTGCAGGAGTGCGGACGACGGTACCGGAGAAGCATGTGGACTTCCTCCGTGACTTCCGCGGCGACACAGTGCAGCCCAGCACGCTCGAATGCTCGGTGACCACGGCTTGTTCGACCGCGTCAATGCACTATTTGGCGTGGTTTTGGCAGTGCGTCTGGTGCACTCGCCCCGTCCTGCTGCCAGCCCGGGCGAGAGTGCTGTTGACAGCAGGCGGGCTAGAGCTTGGACGAGCGCGGACGGCACCGCTCGATGATGCTGGCGGTCGCGGCAACCGCGGTGAGGGCTGTCGCCAACATAAGCGGTGCCCAGGCGGTTTGTGCGATGGTTGCACCCGCGGCGGCTGTCCCGGCCGATCCCGCAGCGATCTTGAGCGCGCCCACCCAGATGAAGACTTGGCCGCGAGCTTCGATGGGTGCGTATTCACTGCGCGCGGCTAGTGTTGCCGCGAAGAAAAGCGCGTTGGCAATCCCCGCCAAGCCGAAGGCAATCAGGGAGGTGGGGAGCGTCGGCGTAAGCATCACCAGTATCAGCGTTGCCGCGACGAGTGCAGCAATGGAGCTCATGAGGGGGTCTGCGTCGCGGCGAAGCGGCCGGAGCATAAGAGCTGCTGATCCGAGAAGATTCCCAATCCCGTAGGCCGCGACCAGTGTTCCGGCGGCCGAGGCCCCGCCGAACCCGGGACCTGTTGCAACGGCGTAGATCGGTAATGCGGCGACAGAAAATGCGACGGTCACGGTGAGCCCGAGGGTGCGGCGCAGCGGACCACGTTTCCAAATGAGGCTCAGTGTTCGTCCGGGTGATGGCACGTCAACTGCCGTATCAGGTGGCTGTTGCCTGGGGAGTGCGAGGACGGCGCCCGCACCAACGACGGCGGCTCCGGCCAGAACGAGTGTAGCGGTGAGTGCGTCGGATCCTGCCGCGATCCATGCGACTGCTGCGGGGCCCAGGGTACCGCTGAGTCCGTAGCTTGCGACGTCCCAGCCTTGTGCTCTTCGTTGGCTGCGCTGCTCGGGGCCGGCGATGGAGGGCAGGCGGCTGCTGATCCCGCCGGTGAGCATCGGCCCGAAGATGCCGGAGACAAAGAGCAGCAGGGCCGGCCAGATCGGCCACGCGACGGGTAGGAGCAGTGCAGCGGCACCGAGCAGCACGCCGTGGAGAACGGCGGAGCACGCGATGACCTTTCGCCCGTCACGGGCTGTGTCGAGGCGTCGTGCGATGAACGGCCCGAGCAGGTGGGGTGCGGTGATTGATGCTCCCAGGAGTCCGGCCAGCCAGCCCGGCGTCCCGCAGGCGTGCGCGAGAAGCACGATAGCAACTACTGCGCCGCCGTCTGCGCTACGCACCAGCGTCGCGGCGAAGACGTAGCGGGCAAGCGCCCCGGCCCGACGGTCCTTCCTGTGTGGAACGCCGAGGTCTGCGCTACGGGTTGAGCCCGAGCTCATCGACAATCCTGGCGACATGGGCACGCTCTTTCCCGGTCAATCCCTGGATGGGAAGCGGCAGGCACGATGGTGATGCCAGCCCCAGCTGTTCCGCTATTGCCGCAACGACCCGGAGACTCCCGCCAAGCTCGGCGAACAACTGCCACAACGGTGCAAGCCGTTCAGATTCGGCGGACGCTTCGGAAAACCGCCCTTCCAGGGCGGCCCTGGTGATCTGCAACGCCAGGGCGGGGAAGGTGCCGCCGATGACCGAGTACCAGGCATCGCACCCGGCGGCCAGTCCGGCGGCGGCCTTGGCGTCGCCGGAAACTCCGATAGTCACGTGCGCAGGGACGGCCGCCCGGATTTCCTGAATCCGCGCCTGTGCTAGCTCGGGATCGGCCGGTACGCCGGGGATTTTGATGGAAGCGATACCGGGCAGTTCGGCTATGCGTCCGTAGAGTTCGGTCGTGAAGGTGAAGTGGGTGGTGCCCGGGTTGTCATAGACGATGACGGGCAGCGACGAGTTCGCGGTGATGGTTCGGAAGAGTTCGAACACGTCGTCGTCGGTGAGGGGCTGATAGGTCATCGGAGCCATCAGGAGCCCGGAAGCCCCCGCCTGCTCTGCCTTCTCAGCGTTCGCGAGGACGTGTGAGGTCCGCAAGGCCCCGACGCCAACGAACACGGGTGTATCGCCGGCGTGTTCGACGGCAAGACGGGCCACACTGCTCCGTTCCTCGCCGCTCAGGTACGCGTAGGAGCCCGTTGATCCGAGCGCGGTAATGGAGTCAACCTTCGCCTCCGAGAGCCGTTCGATCAGGTGAACGAAGGCATGCTCGTCGACAGCATCATTTGCCAGCGGGGTCAGGGGGAAGGCACTCAAGCCGGTGAACATGGGTATAAATCCTTTGGTTGAATCACAGGGAAGCAAAGTCTTCAGGCACCTGCCGCTGCCTGGGCGGGCTGAGCTGCGGGGCACCCGTATGCAGGGAATTCTCGCGCAGCGTCTGGCGGGCTCACCTGGCTGGACGACTGTCGCCTACTTCGGCCCTTGGTCGATGAGGTCGGGATCGATGAGGCCAGGGTCGGTGCGCGTGCCGGGGTGTTCGCGGGAGCGTGGCTGCCGTTGGCCACCGCGTTGCGCGGCGGCGCCGGCGAGGACGACGAGCGTGATCCCGCCGAATTGGGTGAGCGAGGGTTGCTGGTGCAGCACGAGCAGCCCGAGGAGCACGCCGACGGCCGGTTCGAGGGCCATCAGGGTACCGAACGCGGTGGGCGTCATCCGGCGCAGGGCGAGCATCTCGAGCGCCATCGGCAGCACCGGCATCAGGACGGCCAGTCCCAAGGCGGCGGCAAGGATACCGGGGTTGAGGTGACCGGCGGACTGCGGGATGCCGACGATCGCTGCCGTGACAGCGGCGACGGGAACGGTGAGTGAGAGCGCGCCGATGCCCGTGAAGCGGTCGCCGATCCGTTGGGTCAGCAGGATGTAGACGGCCCACCCGATGGCCGCGAGCCCTGCGAGGCCGATACCGGCGAGGTTGATGTCGCCAGCCCAGGGCTCGGTCAGCAGAACGACTCCGATTAGCGCCAGGGCTGGCCAGGTAAGCGCCCGTGCGCTGTGGGTGCGCACCGCGGCGACGGTCAGCGGACCGAGGAACTCGATCGCGACGGCGGTGCCGAGCGGGATACGTTCGATGGAGGCGAGGAAAGCGATGGTCATCAGTCCGGTGGCGACGCCCAGCCCCAGGAGGACGGGGACGTCGTGGCGGCGCAGCGCGCGCAATGGGGGTCGGGCAACGGCGAGGAAGATGAGTGCTCCCACGCTGAGTCTGAGCCAGGCGGTTCCGGCCGGCCCCACCGATGCGATCAGATCCACTGACAGGGCCGAGCTCAGCTGGACCGAGAGCATGGCGGCAACGGCCAGCCCCCACGGCGGCACAGGGAGATTCTTGGGGACACGTTGGCTCACGGCTGGCCCCCTTGGGCCAGCCGGTCACCGATCGCGCGTATCCGGGGGTGGATGAGCATGTCAGTCTCTTTCGTTGGCTGGCGTGCCGGCGGCTATCAGGCGGCGGGCGACGCGGACGTCGGGACCGAGCAGGGTCAGCCTGGCGGCCAGGTCCTCGGCGACGGCGTGGAGCGCCTCATCGGTCATGGGTTCGAGCGCGTCGAGGATGAACAGTGCGGCGGTGGTGTCCTCTCCGAGCTGGGTGCGGCGTGCCTGGCGCCAGTTCCAGCGCCGGCAGGTCACTCCGGCGTCGTCGCACCACACGACCTCGCCAGGTTCCGGGTGTTCGATCACCGCTGCGCCGCCGGCGGCCGTATCGAAGGGCTCCTTGCCGGTGGCGCGGACCAGCCGGGGCGCACCGCTGTAGCGGTTTAGGTCCTCCCCGCCCAGCGGGATCTGGTGGAGCACCGAAACGGCGTTATAGAGGTCGGTGAGACGGTTCACCCGGGGCAACCCGGACACCGAACGGCGCAGTAGCGCCTCCAGGCTGTTGCGCGTGCGGCTGGGTTTGGCTCCGAAAGCCTGGTAGGCATCGCGCCAGGCCGCCACGTGCGGGAGCCGCTCGACCGGCCGGTCAGCGAGCAGCCCGCGGGCTGCGGATTCCGCCTCCTGGAGCAGCTCCTCACCGGACTGGTCGCTCGGGCCCGGGACGAGTCCGTCAACGGCCAGCAGCAAGGCCCGGTAGTCGGGCCGCAGCGCGAACACGCCAGCGTCAACCTGGCCGCCGTCGAGGAATTTCTGCAGCATGCCTTGCTCAGACATTGGATGCCTCCGGCCGGTGTCCTGTCCCCACGCCCGGCTCGAAGACGGCCAGGGAGAACCTCGCCGGCTCGGTGCCCGTATTGGCGTAGGAGTGCGCCACGTCGCCCGGGAATGTCAACGCGTCGCCTGCATCGAGGGTGACCGACTGGCTTGCGACCTCCACCGTGACCGTGCCCTGCTGGACCTGCAGGAGCTCCTTGGTGCCCGATGTGTGGGCCTCGCTCACATGACGGTCACCGGGACCCAACGTCCAGTCCCACAGTTCCACCACGTCCGGCGGCTCGGTGCCGGCCACCAACACACCGAGGCCGCCGGACTCGCCGCTCCACAATGCAGCGCCCTCACCACTGCGGGTGACCTTCACCGGCTTCGGCCGAGGTGACTCGACCAGCGCCGGCAGCCCCACTCCGAGCGCGTCACTGATCCTCAGGAGCGTTCCAACGCTGGGATTCGCGGCACCCTGCTCCACGTTGACGACCATCCTGCGGCTTACCCCGGCAGACTCCGCCAGCTGATCAAGCGTCCAGCCCCGCGACTGCCTCTCCTGCTTAACCCGGGAGCCGATTGCCAGCGCCAAGTTCGTTGTACTCTCATCCATAAGTGCATCATACTGCACTCGCAGTGCACTCGACTACTGCCCGCCGTCCGGCCGCCATCAAAGAGTGGCCGGAGGACCCGCCTTGAGAGGCTTCCAGTTTGCCCTCATGACCCTGCAGGCCAACCCGGAGTGCGCCGACTGCAACTGGGAGACCGGACGCCACGTCACCAAATAACCCGACCAGCGATAGGAATCAACTAACCAAAAGGCAAGAGGACGACGGCGGGAATGTGGCCCCGGCGATGGACGCCCGAAACTCCCTATCCCACGCCTTCGGGAGCATTCAAATGAACGCGCGCATCTATCGGTCCTACTTGACAATATTTCTGAGCACACTCAAAATTGAATAAGCTCATTTTTAACCACGCACGTCATATGAGGAGCAGCACGCCATGAGGGCATTCGTCGTCACCAAGTACAAGGAGCCGCTGCGCGGAGCAGACGTCCCTGAGCCGACCGTCGGCGACCGCGATGTGCTGGTCCAGGTCCATGCAGCTGGCCTCAACCAATTGGACGAAAAGATTCGCCTGGGTGAGTTCAAGCAGATCCTCCCCTACAAGCTCCAGCTGATCCTCGGCAACGATGTCGCCGGCACAGTCATCCGTGTCGGGGCGAAGGTGCGCGGATTCAAGCCCGGTGACGAGGTCTACGCCCGCCCCGACAAAGACCGCATCGGGACGTTCGCCGAGCGCATCGCCATCACCGAGGCCGATCTGGCGCTGAAACCCGCATCGATCAGCATGGAGGAGGCCGGCTCGCTACCGCTGGTTGCACTTACGGCGTGGCAGGCCCTCGTTGAGCAAGGCAACGTACTGCCGGGGCAGAAAGTCCTCATTCACGCCGGGGTCGGCGGGGTCGGGTCGATCGCGATCCAACTCGCCAAGCACCTCGGCGCCACCGTCGCGACCACCACAAGTGCCTCCAACGCCGACTTCGTGCGCGACCTCGGCGCGGACACGGTGATCGACTACCGTACGCAGGACTTCGAGCAACTCCTCGCCGGGTACGATCTGGTGCTCGACAGCCTCGGCGGGGAGAACCTCGTGAAGTCACTGCGCATCCTGAAGCCCGGCGGGAAGGCGATCGGAATCGCCGGTCCGCCGGACCCGGCGTTCGCGCGCAAAGCCGGTCTGAACCCCGTGCTGCGCCTGGCCATAGCGGGGCTCAGCAGCAGGATCCGGCGGCAGGCGAAGAAGCTCGGCGTCAGCTACGAGTTCCTCTTCATGCGTGCCAGCGGCGACCAGTTGCGCCAAATTGGCTCTTTGGTCGACGACGGCGTGCTGCGCCCGGTCGTGGGAAAGGTCTTCAACTTCGCCCAGACCCCACAGGCGCTCGAGTCGCTGGCCAAGGGCGGTTTCCGCGGCAAAGCGGTCGTCACCCTTCCCTCCTGAGCCGCCGGCACCGTTCACCGCACAGACCACTCAGGAGGACTACCAGCATGAGCAGCTTCGACACCCCAAACGGCTCCGTCGTCACCTCGTACGCGAAGGCCGCCACACGCACCATCACCGCCGGTGGCGTCACCTACGCCTACCGCGAGCTGGGGCCCAAGGCCGGCATCCCTGTCGTGTTCTTCGTGCACCTTGCCGCGACCCTGGACAACTGGGACCCCCGCATCATCGAGCCCATCGCGAAGAACCGCCACGTCATCACCTTCGACCAGCGCGGAGTAGGAGGCTCCACCGGGCAGGTTCCAGACAGCATCGAGGCGATGGCCGACGACGCCTATACCTTCATCAAGGCCCTCGGGTTCGACACGATCGACGTCTTCTCCTTCTCAATGGGCGGCATGATCGCCCAGGACCTGCTCCTCAAGCATCCCGACCTCGTCCGCAAGCTCGTGCTGGCCGGTACCGGGCCGCGGGGCGGCAAGGACATCGACAAGGTCGTCGGCACCACCTACTGGGACGTCCTCCACGCGACCCTGACGCGTTCGGACCCGAAGGAGTTCCTGTTCTTTAACCGCAACGCCACCGGCAAGCCGGCCGCGAAGGCCTTCATCAAGCGCTTGCAGGAGCGCACCGTCGACCGCGACAAGCCGATCAGCACCAAAGCCTTCCAGACTCAGCTGAAGGCAATCCGGAAGTTCGGCCGCTCCGCGCCGTCGGACCTGTCAAAGCTCAGCCGCCCCACCCTCATCGCCAACGGCGACAACGACCGCATGGTGCCGTCGATCCTGTCCGAGGACCTGCACCGGCGCATCAAGGGATCCGAGCTGGTCATCTACCCCGACTCGGGCCACGGCGGCATCTTCCAGTTCCACGACCGGTTCTCCCCCGTCGCCGTAGAATTCCTCGCACACGGACCAGCACTTTCCTGACAGATCCCGCCACCAGAGAAGAAAGGCACCATGGCCCTGCCCGCCCGTAAATACGGGCGGGCAGGGCCATTGGCGTGGGGCCTCGTTGCGCTGGCCGGCTCGAACAGGACACTCACAAACGCGTCAGCAGGGTGACCAAACGTATCGCCACCCCTAACGCGGCCCCTGGATCGTGACTGCCCCGGCGTGTCACTCCAGCCCCGGATCCACCGTTGTTAAGACACTCCCCACCCGTTCGGTCGCCTCTGGGGCGTCGTGGGCCGCGGCGTCCTTTGGCAGGAGAGGTGCCACCGCGCTCACTCTTAGTGAACGCGGTGGCGCCGGTTGCTCGCTTATGTGTTCGTGTCCACCAACTGCGGGTAGACCGCTTCGAGGGGTGCGCTGAGTCCGGCCTTGAGCTGGACGGACGTGTCGTCAGCGAGGACCTCGTACTCCCCCGCCTCGGTGGCATCGAACACGGTGCGCACCAGCACGGCCGGGTCGAGCTTCGGGTCGGTGGCGTGCGCGGCCATCGCGGTGTCGACGTATGCGACGTGGACGCCGACGACGTGCACGCCGGCGGGGGCAAGTTCGAGGCGGAGGGAGTTGGTCGCTGACCAGAGTGCGGCCTTGGTGGCGCTGTAGATGCCGGCGACGGCGTACCAGCTCAGGGCCGAGTGGATGTCGATGATCATCGCTCCGTCCTTCGCCGACAGGACCGGAGCGAACGCGCGGGCGACGAACAGAGGCCCGAGGAAGTTCGTCTCGACGTTCCGGCGGATCTCCTCATCCGTGTGGGTGAGGATCCCGGGGCTGGAGACCGACGCGCCGGCGTTGTTGATCAACACGGTCACATCCGGCGCCGCCTCGACCGCTGCCTGGATGGAGGCCGAGTCGGTGACGTCCAAGGCGAGCGGAACGATGCGTTCGTCGTTCCAAGTGCCGGGCGTGCGGGCGGAGGCATAAACCTTTGCAGCTCCCCGGGCGAGGGCTTCGTGCACGAACTGGGTGCCGATTCCGCCGTTGGCTCCGGTGATGAGAACGACTGCTCCGTTGAGTGAGGGCATGGCAGTTTCTTCCTTCTGAGGGGTGTGGGTTGGGTGAGGTCGGTGGCGGGCGGCCCGCGGCAGACGACTAGGCGTGTGCCAGAGCAGGGTAGTCGGTATACCCGGCCGCACCGCCGCCGTACAGCGTGCCCGGGTCCAGCTCGTTCAGCGGTGCGCCGGTGCGCAGGCGCTGAACAATGTCGGGGTTCGCGACGGCGAATCGGCCCAGCGGCGCGATGTCCGCGAGCCCGGCGTCGATGTCGTCGGCAATCTGCTCGCGTTCGCGCCCATACCGGACGACGAGGATGGCAGCAGGCCACGTTTCGCGGAAGGACCGCAGCAGTTCGTCGTCACCGAGGTGGTGTACGTGCAGGTACGCAAGTTTCAGGGTGGCGAGTTCGCCGACCAAGTGGCGGTACTGTGTCCGGACGTCCACGGGGTCCCCTTCGTTGATTCCGCCCAGCGGGAACGCCGGTGAGATGCGGATGCCGGTCCGGTCTGCCCCGATCTCCTCGGCCACCGCGCGGGCGACCGCGACGACGAAGCGGGACCGGTTCTCCACCGATCCGCCGAATTCGTCCGTACGATGGTTCGAGTTCGGCGAGAGGAACTGGTGCAGCAGGTACCCGTTCGCGCTGTGGATCTCCACGCCGTCCGCTCCCGCTGCAATGGCGGAGGCCGCGGCGTGGCGGAACCCGGCGATGGTGGCCTGGATGTCGTGGGCGCTCAACTCACGCGGCACCGGCGTCTTCTGCGGCCCCGTTGGAGTGAACATGTCCTGATCAGCCGAAATCGCCGACGGGCCCACAGGCCGACGGTGGTGCGGGGTGTTATCCGGGTGCGACATCCGGCCGACGTGCATCAATTGGATGAACAGCGCTCCGCCGCCGGCATGCACCGTGTCGGCGATCTTTCGCCATCCCTCGATGTGTTCGGGAGTGTAGATGCCGGGGGTGTTCAGGTAGCCCTGGCCATCCTCGGACGGCTGCGTGCCCTCGGTGATGATCAGCCCGAGCGAGGCACGCTGGGCGTAGTACTCCGCGGCCAGTTCTCCGGGGGTGCCCTCAGGGTTTGCGCGGCTCCGGGTCAGCGGGGCCAGCGCGAGCCGGTGCGGCAGCTCCACATTGCCGAGGGTGAAGGGTTGCCAGAGCGTAGATGACGTGGTCATGAGTGCATAGTCCTTTGCATTGATGGGAAACCGGCCCAATTCCACCCGGGCGGACCGTTGCAGCCCGCCAACGGCGTGGGAGAATTAGCGAAGAGTTCAATCCGTTACAGTAATGACTACACTCATAACTGAGTGCAGTCAGAATATATTCCCGGAGGATCCATCATGTCTCTCGCCTCCCAGCCGGTCGGACGGCGTGAGCGGAACAAGCAACAAAAGCTGGACCGTATCACCGCGGCAGCCAGCGAGCTGTTCGCCGAGCACGGCATCGAGGATGTCACGACCCAGCAGATCGCCGACAAGGCGGACATCGGCACCGGGACCCTGTTTCTCTACGCCAAGTCCAAAGGTGAACTCCTTCTGCTCGTGCAGAACGCACACTACGCCGAAGCACTCCAGCGGGGTCGGGCGGATGCCGAAACCAAATCGGATGCCCTCGATGCGGTGATGGCCATCGTCCAGCCGATCGTGGAATGCAACCGCGTCCAGGTCGACAACGGACGCACTTACCTGCGGGAGATGGTCTTCGGCGATCCCGAGGAGCCTCGACACAGCGAAGCTCTGTCGATCGTCGCGCAGACCGAGGAGGCCACCGCTGCCGTCCTGGGCAGGCACGAGCAGGCCGGCGCTGGTGATGCCGCAACGATGGCCCGCATCGTCACTGCGATCATGTTCCTCAGCATGGCGGCGAGCGTGAACGCCGGATTGAGCACCGACGAGATTGTGCGGGATATCCGGACCCAGGTCGGCGTGCTGCTGTCCCGCTGACGCAATCAAGTGCTCGCACTAACGCCCGGTGTCCACCAGGCGCCTGCAGTCGTGGATCGGCAGGCGCCGTTCGTCAAGGACCCCGTGGCCAAGGTAGGAGCCCAGAGACCGCGCCCGGCTCGTCGCCCACGCATACAGGCATTTCTCGCCTCCTGATCCATGCCGCGGAAGCGGGGGGACCCCCATCGTCTAAGGCTGCACGTGACACAGCTACCCGACTGCCCGTTCCGTGCGCTTGAGCCGGTATGAGCGCCGTCAGTTCCGTCGCCACAATGGGCGCCTCAGCCGCCGGACTTGGCACGGCAGAGGCCCTCCGCCGGAAAGGCTTCGAGGGCGGGATACCCTGATGCGTCGACCATAACCGCAGCATCAGTCAGACCAGACCTGGCCGGCATGCGCAGGCGACCAACTGCGCGCGCGGTCCCTAGCCGACGTTTGCCGTACATGTCTCCGAGCCTGCCGACAATCGGCACGGTAGCAGCGCCGTGCAGCAGAGTGGCAGTGATGACCACCTGGTGTCGCCTGGCGGCGCGTTCAGGCGCATGGGCAGTGCGGGCACGAAGGAATCATCACGCTCTGCATGAGCGAGACGACAATCCAGAAGCCCAGGTTCGCAGGCATCTAGACGCTGCCGACAGGCCCGTCCAGGGAATGAGCCGGAGAGGTCATGTCGAAATCCATCTTCCCGGTTATGGGACAGGCACGACTGATCAACCTCACAGCTGGCCGCCGGGGCCATCCAAACCTGTCATAGTCAAATGAACTTGTGTCAGCAGAAATAGGCAAGTAGAGGGCCAGGATGAGCCACGGCAACACACGCAGACGGGTGCGGACACTGCACACACCACCTCTGCCCGGACAAACAGCGGCAACCTCTCCCCTAGGCCCCCAGCAAACAACGAATCGGGAATAGTCTTCGAGAAATCCCCGCAGGTCATGTCGTCAGTAGGACCCCACAGCATGAAGAGGTACAAGACCAACCACGGCAACCCGAGCAAGCCAGAAAGGAGACCCGAATGACCCCACAACCCAACAAGCGGAGGCACGCTGCCCTGGGCGACTGATCCCTACACCCACACAACCGAACAGGCTACCGCGGCGGCCAGCCACCAGCCGCGACAAGCGTCAGAGGGACCCGATCCGGGTCAATGTACACACGTTAAAGCAAAACCCCTCTCACGAGGGGGAATGCTGTGCCCGAGGCGGGACTCGAACCGGGTCTGACCCTTGCGAATCCACTCCTCCGCGGAAAACATCGCCAGTTCAGCCCAGTACGGCATTGTAACGGACGAGTCCGGAGCCCAAGGTGTGCACATTGTGCACATCTTCCTTTGGCCACTTAGCGGCCGGCGCCCGGGCTACTGCCGCGACCCTACCGCCATTACCCCAGCCTCCGGGATACGTCGCGAGATGCACTCCACATCAGCCAGTACGCGCTCCCCCTATCAGCTGAACTCGACTTAGCCTCGGTCAAGCTTGAGGCGGCCAAGCAGCGCCTCGGCATTGCCGCGGTCTATCGCCGCGCGCAGGGAGGGGCCCAGCGGGTAATTCTCGTACTGCATGTTCAGGAAATCGATCGCCGCAGAGGGGGCGAACGGGAAGTCAGTGCCGTAGGTGATGCGGCCCGGGTCGGCGACCTCGAGCAGGCTTGGCAGTGCCGCCGGGCCGGCGGACAGGGCAACGTCGTAGTAGAACCGCCGCAGGACGGACTGCTTCTTATCTGTCAGCGCCGCCAGCGCGCTAAGGGCCAGGTCTTTTTCGTTGAGCATCGTCAGCAGGATCCTGTACGCGATGTAGGGCACGAAGCCGCCCGCGTGGGCCAGGATGAACCTAATTCCCGAGTATTTCTCCATCGCACCAGACAGGACCAGGCTGATAGCAGCGCGCGTGGTGTCGAGCAGGAAATCCGCGGCGAAGGCCGGTATGCCCGGTACCGCCGGAGCGGGCAGTTCGCCGGGGTGGATGAACACTACGGCCCGGCGGCGGTGCAGAAACTCCAGCAGCGGCTCAAACCCCGGATCGCCCAGGTAGCGGCCGTCGTTGTTGGCCAGCAGCACAATCCCGTCCGCGAGCAGCGTGTCCAGGGCGTACCGGGCTTCCATGAGGGCACCTTCCACGTCCGGCAGCGTGAGCGTCGCGAAGAACCCGAACCGCTCCGGCCGTGCAGCCACCACCTCCGCGCTGTACTCGTTGACCTCCCGCGCCCGCCGCCGCGCCTCCACCGCGTCCCCGAAGTACACACCCGGCGTCGACAGGGACAGGATGCCGGTCTGCACGTCGTGCCTGTCCATGAACTTCAACGCGGAACGTGCGGACCACGACGGCAGGTCCAAGTCGCCAGGCCGGATACCCTTGTCGTGAATCCAGCGCGCATAGCCCGGCGGAACGATGTGCTGGTGAGTGTCGATGCGGTACGGCCGGCTCATCCGGATCCTTGTCCACGCGTTCGTTTCGCTGATCCGCGGGACCCTCAAAGATCAGCGGATGTGAACAATCTACTCGCTAAGCGGACCCAAGCGCAGACCGCGGGACGGTGCCCGGGCCTGAGCTGGACCGGTTCATGAACAACCTTGGCGTCTGGCCAGCCAACCTCCAAGATGATGCCGCCCGCTTCGCGCTCTGCTCCATGGTGCGGAGGAGATGCCTCTGGACGCACATGGAAATCCGGTGCACTAGTGACCCTCCACGGGACAGATTTGAAGACATCGGTGGCCGTTGGCCCGCTAACAGAACAACGACAACTACCGCTCCGATTCAAACGTTAGTAGTCCCCCCTGGCGGTTCTCGATAACGAAGGATTCCGAGAACGATCTCAATTGAGAGCTGAAGGCGTGCCAGCCCTTCGGGAGAAGTATCTCGATAGCGGTTCTCGAAATCGCACAGCCGATCACGGTCAGCGAATCGGGTTTTGAGAATCGAAGAGGTGGTAATGGGTATGTGTGCGACGCATCCTGTGCCGCTGCCCGGTGGGGCGGAACTATCCTGACATGTCAGTGCCCATAGTCCCTTGACGCATGGCAGGCACCGGACGCAAAGTTCACACGAGAGTCATGCCTTCGATGGTCGATAACCGTCCGGGCCCAGCCCTCATGCCGCAACAACCGCTGCACGGCGGAGCATATTGCATCCCTTGTGCCCCTCCCAGGCGGAGCCGCTTGCGGTCAACCACGGGAGCGTTCCGGTCACCTCTTGGACAGGAGAAGTAAGGATGGATCTCGAGCAACCGCCCCCAGGCCCAAAGACGGCAACGGCGACTAGGGCCGCCAAAGACGCGGCGCGGGCGTCCATTTCCGCGTCGCGGAAGAAAGTTTCGTATGGCGCCCAGGACCGCAGAGGACCACTCCTGTGGAATTCAGGCCTGGAAACGCTCACCAACCGAACCCGTCTGCCGGGACAGCCAACAGATGTGGGCATGAACCTGTACTACGAGGACCTTGAGTGGAATCCCCTCTTTGGTCCGGGCGATCCCTCGGGGATCATTCCGAGGGACACGGATCAGGTTCCGCCTAGAAATATGGCTAATGCGGGAGGGCTGATTCTGCCCTGGTGCTCGAATTCGCAAGAGGTCCGCCAGAAGGCCATTGTTGTGCACAGACTTGGGGAGGACCTGGATACGATCGAAGATCCCCTCCTGTATATCTTCCAGTATTACTGGGACAACGTGGGGTACTTCTTGCCGGCCACCTTTGGGTCTTTCGACGAGAAGATCTCTATGGGTGAGGGGCCCAGTTCATCCCTCAATGTGGACTTCATCCCCGGTCCTACAGGAGACCTGGTGGCCAGGGCATGGGCTTAGGGCCTAGCCGGTGCGCGGCCAGGCCCCTGCCAATCACTAAAGGAGCCGGCAACGTGTCCGGGGACTAAGTCGAGTATCTAGGCTCTCGCAGAGGGGAAAAGTTGAGATGCGAGTTGGCGGCAACCCTGGCAGCCACCGACACTGCACTTCCCCCACCAGTCCCCCGGCCTCCCCAAGGGAACTCCAGGCCGACCCGTGGTCGTGGGATGCAATTCCAAGCACCCTCCGTCCATGAAGGAGTACGCAGCAACATCGCTGTCCAAGCCACGACCAACCGGTCGTCATTCAGGTTTGTGAGTCTCTGACAGCGCCGTCACGGCCGCAATATCCTGTGGGGTCGTTCGACAGCACCCGCCCACGAGCCTGGCACCAAGTTCACGCCAGATTGGCGTTCCCTCCGCAAGGCTTGCGGGCTGTTTGCTATCGAGGCCTGAAGGGCTCGCCGCGGCCGGCCCCCACGTTTTGGTGACTGCGTCATAGCTTTCGCCCGAATTCGGATATGCGATCAGGGGCGTATCCGTGGCTCTGCCCAGGGCCTCCAGCGATGGGGAGACCAGCTCCAGCGGCACGCAGTTCACGCCGATCGCCGCCACGAGCGGCTCCGCCGTAAAGAGCTTTGCCGCCTGAGCCAGCGGCGTACCGTCGCTGATGTGGCCGCCGTCCCGTAGCGTGAAGGAGAGCCAGGCTTCGACGTCGAACTCTTTCATGAGCGCTAACAAAGCCTCGGCCTCCGGCAATGAAGGCAGCGTCTCACAGGCAAGAAAGTCCGCTCCGGCCTCCACCAGCGCTGCGATTCGGGGCCGGTGGAACTCCAAAAACTCGTTTCGGCTGAGGACATAGTCGCCCCGGTATTCCGATCCGTCGGCAAGGTACGCGCCGTAGGGCCCGACCGATCCTGCAACCAGCAGAGGGCCCGCATCCGGGTTTTCGACCAGGTACTCGCGGCGTGCCTCGTCAGCCAGGCGCACACTCAATGCCACCCGCATCAAGGCTTCTTCCTCGCCGATGCCGCGCCGCGCAAATCCCCGGGGTGTGGCTTGATAGCTCGCCGTGATGGCGACGGCGGCTCCGGCGCGGAAGTAATCGTGGTGTACGCGCTTGACCAGTTGCGGTTGTTCCAGAAGGACTTTAGCCGACCACAAAGGGTCTTCCAGATCGCAGCCGTGCGCTTCAAGCTCGGTGGCGAGTGCACCGTCCACGGTCAGGTTCGCTCCGGCGTCGAGCATGCGGGAAAGCATGGTGTTACTGGGCATCGTTCAGGGCTCCAAGCGGTTCGGTTCGTTCTTGTCTGCCGGGCAGTTGCGGCCCTCGTGGCCAAGGCAATGCAAGGTAGCACAACGTGCAGTGCCAAAAAGCGCAGTGCAGCCCGGGACTTGCAGATGACGGTCAGCAGCCGCTTGCAGCAACCGGTGCCCCGCGGCCCAGTCACGCCCAAAGTCTGACGGATGTGCCGAGTGAACGCAAACCCCCGCTCCAAATGTTGTGCGTAATAAGCATTTATTCATGCTTGTAATGACCGTCACACTGTGCCAACATGGCATTCAGACACCTTCGCGACCCGCCCAGGAAGAGGCTTCACTTGAAGATTGAAATGAAATCAGTACGCAAGCTGCGCGTGCACTGGCCCATAGCTTCGGAATCGTTCTCGCGGCTCACCAAGGGAGACGAAGAAGCATTCAAGGACGAGGCGGGCATCGGAGCCCTGCTCCAGGCTTTGTCCGATTCCCCCGAATTAGGGGATTTTGGCAACTACCGACATGTCTTCGAATCCGGTGTAGGTTTCGAGGGGTTCACCTGCAATGAAGGCGCAAACCCTACGTTGGGTCAGGTGGGGCAGCGGACAATTTCCCCGACCTTCGTCTTCACGACGTATTTCGATGCGCTGCTCGATGACGCCGCCGTGGAACGATTCGTCCAGCGCATGGTGGATATCCATCCCTGGGAGGTGCCGGTCATCGAACTGACGGGGCCAATCAGCGTCTCCAGCACCGCGCTTCCGGCATTCCATGCGAACGGGGCCGCATCATGATTGAAGCCACCACGGCCGGACTTTGGGACGATCTGCAGCCGCTGCTTGCCGGCCGATCATTCACCGACCTGACGCACGCCTTCCACCCCGGCCAGCCGCATTTTTCGGCATTCCCGAACGAAAAAAGGGAGGCTGTGTTCGATCTGGAGAAAGGCGACGGTTTCACCGCTCACCGGTATTCGATCATCGGCCAATGGGGAACGCACGTTGATCCGCCCTCGCATTTCATCCGCGGAGGACGAACGTTGGACCAGATTCCCGTGGAGGACATGGTCCTTCCGCTGGTTATCCTCGATATCACCTCCCGGGTCATCGAAAATGCGGATGCCACGCCCACGATGGAGGACATTCAGGCATGGGAGCACCGCAATGGCGCCATCGCACCCGGTGCCTTTGTGGCGTTGCGGACAGGATGGAGCCACCGTTGGCCCGACACGGGTGCCATGGCAAACAGGGATGATGAAGGTGTCAGCCACACGCCGGGATGGTCGCAGGAAGTCCTCTCCTTCCTGATCGAGGAGCGCTCGGTGACTGCCGTCGGCCATGAGCAGACGGACACAGACCCAGGGAGTGCCACATCCCGCCAGGATTTCACCTTGGAAACCTATGTCCTGGCCCAGAACCGGTGGCAGATCGAGCTGATGGCCAACCTGGACGGACTTCCTGAAGCGGGCGCGATCCTCATTGCGAGCTGGCCGAAGCCGCTGCAAGGCAGCGGTTTTCCAGCCCGGGTCTTCGCCATCCACTAAGACACGTTGATCCAGTGACTAGAATCGGTTCCATGTCTAAGACGTCCAGCATGGGCCGGGGAATCATGGCTGTCCTAGCGGTGGGCGCCCGCAACCCAGGAGGGCTGCCTGGCGGAACGGTCGCTGACATAGCCGCCGATCTGGGCAAAGACCGCAGCCAGGTTTCTCGCAGCCTCCGGACCGCCGAGCAGGAGGGGTTTCTGGCCCGCGGCGAACATCGGTCCTACACCCTGAACTGGTCGCTCCTGACAGACGCTCAGCTGTTGACAGAGCAGCGGCTGCAGAGCGACGGCGTGACCGCACTGGAAGGCTTGGCCGGCGAAACTGATGAAGGATGCTTCCTTGGCGTGCTGCGCGGCGACAGTACGGTCACCATCGGCGAACGTGTTCCGGCAAGCAGCAACATGGTCGGTTCCTGGCTGGGCCGGCCCTACCCGGCCTACTGCAGTGACGCCGGCCAGGCCCTGATGTGGGAAGCGTCGGATGCCGAGGTCCGAACCGTTTTTTCCGGCGTTGACTTCGTGCGTCATGGTCCAAATACACCGCTCGACGTCGAGGACTTCCTGTCGCGTCTGCGCGGGGCGCGGGCCCGGGGGTACTCAATTGTCGATGAGGAAGCCGAGCCCGGACTGTATTCCTTGGCCGTTCCGATTCGGGACTTCAAGGGCGACGTGGTCGCAGCGCTTCAGGTTGTAGGCACCAAGACCCGCCTGGAGCCGCGGCGGGAAGTCTGCGCCACGGCTCTCCTGTCCTGGGGAAAGTGGCTTGAATCGGCGTTGGGCCACACGTCGGCACCGAACGGGCTCTAGCTGGCAAGGCCCTTACGGCCGGCGTCGCCCCGGACGCCGCCCTCGCAGGACCCCAGCCGTTCGGCTGCGGCCGTGAGGGCCTCGGCAATGTCACTAGTCCTGGATGTGATCTCGTCCCGGCCCCCCAGGACGCTGAGCGCGGCAAGAATGGATCCTTCGGTGCTGCGGACCGGAACGGCGAGCTCGCAGACGCCGTGCTCGAATTCCTCCTCCGCGACAATGAAACCCCGAGCCCTGTCCCGGTCCATCAATTCGGCAAGCTCTTGGGGGGAATGGGCCGCTCCCGGACCGCCTACGCCGATGAAGTTAACGTCCCGAAAGAGGGCTTGGACGGCTGGCTGCCGCTCGTCCCAGAGCAGGGCCCGGCCGGACCCGGTACACCATACGGGCGTCACCATGCCGGGTTTCACGAAGCTTCCGGGGACGGCGTCATTGCTGGAGGCACGCAGGAGAATGACGCGGAAGCCCTCGCGGACGGAAACTCTGGCTCTGACGCCGAACGAAGCCACCAAAGCCTCAAGTTCAGCTCTTGATTCGTGGACCCATCCGGCATTCAGCGCTGCGGCCAGACTGAAAAAACGTGGGCCGGTTCGGAAGGGTCCTCGTTCGACACGTTCCAGCAGTCCCAGCTCGCATAATTCCTGCGTCAGCCGGGAGACACGGCTTTGTTCCATATCCAGCTCGGATGCGAGCTGGGAAACGCCGAGAAGCCGCCTGCCCCACTTCTCCCGGTCTGCGACCAGCCGGACTATTCGAAGTCCTTGGGCCATGGACGACGCTTCCGAGGAAGAATCCATGATCCGTGCTCCTTCCGCCCGATAACTACGCCTATTCTCACATGTCCCCATTGTTAACGAGGACGCGGTTTCCTTGTGCCCACACAGTGTAGAGGTCCGCGAGTATTGCTGAATTCGCTGCTTCGAGTTCTGCCGGAGCGATTTCGGCGCTTCCCTGCCGACCGAACAGCACGACTTCGTCTCCCGGGGAGACGTTCGCTATATCGGTGACGTCGATAACCATCGAATTCATCGAACCGACATCGACAATGGCAGCGCGACGGCCACGGACAAGTACGCCGCCCTGGCTGGCCAACGCACGCCGGTAGCCGTCTCCATACCCTGCTGTCACTGACGCCAGCCTGGAGTCGCGGTCCAGGGTGTGGGTTAGCCCGTAGCCGACCTTCGTTCCTGTGATGTAGCTGTTAACAGACGCGATCCGGGCTTTGAAGGCCAGGCACCGCCGGAACTGCCCCGATGCCGGTTCTGAATCGCCGTAGAGGACTGCCCCAGCACGGACCATGTCCAGCCACGAGCCGCGCACGTTCAGCGCGGCGTAGGAATTGGCGCAGTGAAGAAGCACCTCCTCCCGGGGAACTCCTGTCAGTTGGAGCAGCGCCAACGCCTGGCTTTGAAAACGCACAATAGCCGTTTCGATGTGACTGTTGTCGTCCTGGGGAAAATGCGTCATGATCCCGGCCAGTCGAAGTCCCGGGTGGCTCACGAGCGCTACCGCGGACGCCCGCCCAAGTGCGGATGAGACGTCGAGGCTGTGCCTGCTGATCCCGGAAGAGTTGATATCGAGGTGGATTCGCACCACTTTCCCGGCCTCGGCAGCGATCGTGTGCATCTCCCATGCGCTCTGCGGGTCGGCAACGAGCTCTTCGATGTCGTGACGCAGGCCGGCCTTGATCTCCTGCGGCGCCGCGGCACGGACACGCAGGATCCGGCCCTCAAAACCGCAGCGGCGTGCGATGGCCGCCTCTTCGTTACTTCCCACTCCCACGAAGGGGACGCCGAGACGAACAAGGGAAGGGAGTAAGAGGTCAGCTCCATGTCCGTAAGCCTGGGACTTGACCACGGCGCACAGGAGAGACCGGCCATCGATCATGGACAGGAGGTTCCGGACGTTTGACTCGAAAGCGGCGGCGTCAATCTCCAGCCAACTGCCGGCCTCCTGGGCCGAACTGCGCATTTGTTGCATCAGGTCTTGTGAACTCATGGCTATATCCGTTGGACTGCTTCACGGCCGGGAACGAAAGTCCCGGCCGTGAAGCTGAGTAGGCGGTTGTTGATGATGGCCTTAGGACAACTGGCTTTCGCGCGCCTTGCGTCCGTACTTGAAGTAGAAGAAGGCATAGCAGGCGCCAACAAAAGAGACTCCGAAATAGAGGGCTGCTACCTGGTTCGGGTCGTAGGCGATGCCGATGAGCGAAATAAGGCAGAGCGAGAAGGCCAGGATCGGCACCAGCGGGAACAGCGGCGCTTTGTACGGAAGGGCAGCAACATCGCCGCCCTTCCTGACGAAGGACCTCCTGTGGAAAAAGTGCGAGGCGGTGATGGACATCCAGACCCCGACGACGGCGAAGCCTGCCACCGAAACGAGCGCCAGGTAGACCGTTTCGGGTGCGACGACGCTGCTGATGAGAGATGCCAGGCCTCCGAGCATGCTGACTGACAGCGCGATCATGGGGATCCCGCGTCGGGTCAGTTTCTTTAGCGCCCGCGGCGCGTGCCCCTCGTCGGCAAGGGAGTAAAGCATCCGTGCGCAGGAGAAGAGACCGCTGTTTCCGGCGGAGAGGAGTGCGGTGATGATGACGAAATTCATGATGTCGGCGGCAAAAGGAATGCCTATGGATGAGAAGACCGTCACGAACGGGCTTTCATCCAGTCCGACCTGCTCGAAGGGGATGGTCGCGGCGATGACGGCGATTGCCCCGACGAAGAAGATCAGCAGGCGGATGACTGTGCTGCGCATCGCTTTCGGGATGCTGGTGGCAGGGTCGGCTGTTTCGCCTGCCGCCACGCCGATGAGTTCAGAGCCTGAGAAGGCGTAGAAGACGGCCAGAGCAGTGACGAGGACGCCGGCGAAGCCGTTCGGGAAGAGGCCGCCGGATGTGTTGAAGTTCTCCAGCATGAACGGGTGGTTGGCCCCCTCGCTAAGCGGGTGAACTCCGAAGAGCGCCGCGCCGCCGAGAACGATGAGGACCACGATGGCGCCGACCTTGACGATGGCAAACCAGAACTCAGACTCGCCGAAGAACTTCGAGGAAATGGCGTTGAAGCCGAAGAGGACCGAGGCGAAGATGACGCACCAGACCCAGACCTCGACCCCGGGGAACCAGCGCTGCATCAGGAGGCCTGAGGCAGTGAACTCCGATCCGATGGCCACTGCCCAACAGAGCCAGTAGAGCCAGGCCGTGACGAAGCCGGTGGCCGGCCCGATCGACCTCGCAGCATAAATGTGGAAGGCGCCTGAGACCGGATACGCGATGGCAAGTTCGCCGAGGCAGGCCATTACCAAGTACACAACGAAGGCACCGATGAGATAAGCGATGACGGCCCCGAGTGGCCCGGCCTGGGAAATGGTGTAGCCCGAGCTAAGGAACAGCCCGGAACCGATCACCCCACCCATGGCGATCATGACCAGATGCCGTGCCCCCATGGACCGCCGGAGCCCGGAATCGGTTGACGGGGGAATCGTGGGCTGTGGTTCCAGCTGGACAGGTGTTGACGGTTCCATGGTTTCTCCCAGGTGAGTGGACAGGTCTGATGCGAAAGGTGCGCATATCGTCCCGGTTGGCGGGACGGGCCGCCTCGGACTGTGCAATGGCGGTAGTGATGAAAGTAACACGAAAACGAGATTTTGGTCATTAAAAACATTTCATCATGCATATGTTGCACTTAGTTACATCCGGGCGTCGATGACATATCGGCAGGCACATGGTCACTTCGCCCTGTTTTTCGGTCACAATCACATGCACTGACGGACATGGAATGCGGTGAGCATTGGAAGACCGATGTAACTGATTGAAGGAGCACCATGACCACCTACGACATTGCGCTGATCGGCTTCGGCGGCGTCAACCGGACACTGGCCGAACTGATCGCAACACGCGGCGAGACACTGCATACCGAGCTGGGCTTCGGCCTGCGGGTCGTGGCCATCACCGACCTGCGCCTCGGCTCCCTGGTCCAGGCCGAGGGCATCGACCTTTCCATCCCCCTCAATCTGGGTGGTGGGGGCGAAACCTTCGCCGAATACGGCGGATCCGCGGACACCAATAACGAATCCGTTATCCGCAACTGCACCGCTGACATCATCTGCGAGGCCACGTTCACGAATCCCGACGACGGCGAGCCGGCAGTCTCGCACGTGCGATGGGCGCTCGAATCCGGCAAGAGCGTCTGCACCACGAACAAAGGCCCCGTTGCCCTCCGTGGCGCTGAGCTGACCTCCCTGGCCGAACAGAACGGCGTGCACTTCGAGTTCGAGGGTGCCGTTATGAGCGGCACTCCCGTCATCCGCCTGGCCAAGAAGATGTTCGCGGGGCTGAAGCTGAAGGGTTTCGAAGGCATTCTCAACGGCACCAGCAACTATGTGCTCGGGCGGATGGAAGCCGGGCTGGGCCTCGAGGCGGCCATCGGCGAGGCGCAGGAACTCGGTTATGCCGAAGCAAACCCCTCAGCAGACATTGAGGGCTACGACGTTCAGCTCAAGGTCCTCATCCTCGCCAACGAACTGCTCGACGCAGGCATGGAACTCCAGGACGTTCAGCGGCAGGGGATTTCAGCTGTGACGCCGGAGAATATCCGGAAGGCAGCCCGCGAGGGACGCCGATGGAAGCTCGTCGGTGCTGCACGGCGGAACCTGGACGGGTCAGTGACAGCAGGCGTATCCCCCGTAGCACTCCCCCTCGACCACGGGCTGGCCGGCATTTCAGGCGCAACCAATGCCGTGTCCTTCGACACCGACCTTCTGGGCGCAGTAACTGTCTCAGGACCGGGAGCCGGCCGCGTGGAAACCGCTTACGCCCTGCTCTCCGACATCATCGCCTTGCACGCCGTCCGGACGGGAGCAGCTGCAAATGCTTGAATCCACACTGTATTCGACGGAAACCGTGCTGCCGCAGTTCCGAGACGTCAGGAGCCCCTACGACGGCAGGGTGGTCGGCGCGGTTTCGCTGACCGAAGCCACCGCCGGCGAAGCCGTGATTGAAACAGCCCGCATCGGCGCCCGGAAAGCACGGGCGCTGTCCCGCAATGCCCGCGGGAGGATACTCGACGGCGCCGCAACAGAGATCGAGCAGCGCCACGAGGAGTTCGCGCAAACGATTGTGTCTGAGGCCGGGAAAACGATCCGCCAGGCCCGGAAGGAAGTACTGCGGGCGGTCAACACGCTCCGCCTCTCCGCTGCCGAAGCGCGCCGAAACGCCGGCGAAGTCATCCCCTTTGACTCGTACGAGGGCTCAGAGGACCGGACCGGGTGGTACTCCCGCGAACCCTTGGGCATCATTGCCGCGATCACTCCG
Organism: Arthrobacter sp. P1_H7; assembly: GCF_056405215.1. Taxonomy (NCBI): domain Bacteria; kingdom Bacillati; phylum Actinomycetota; class Actinomycetes; order Micrococcales; family Micrococcaceae; genus Arthrobacter; species Arthrobacter sp. P1_H7. The sequence continues at coordinate 46,086 of NZ_JBFUCO010000008.1, forward strand.
TTCAACGACCCCCTCAACCTGGTAGCTCACAAGATCGGCCCGGCCATCGCCGGAGGAAACGCCGTGATCCTCAAACCCTCGGCCCTTACTCCGCTGTCAGCCCAGCTGCTCACGGACGCCCTCGTCAGCTCCGGGCTCCCGCCGGAGACCCTCACGATTGTTCACGGCGACCGGGAAGTGGCCGAGTCAATCATCAGGTCCCGGGACGTACGAATGGTGTCCTTCACCGGGGGGTTCTCCACGGGTGAGAGTATCGCCCGCACCGCAGGTCTGAAGAAGCTTTCGATGGATCTCGGTGGAAACGCACCCGTGATCGTCCTGGACGATGCCGACATCGAGAACGCGGTGGAATCCTGCGTCTCCGGAGCGTTTTGGGCCGCCGGACAGAACTGCGTGGGGGTGCAGCGGATCCTCGTAGCCGCCCCGGTGTACAGCGCGTTCCGCCGGCGCTTCCTGGAGGAAACGGCGCGGTTGGTTGCCGGAGATCCATCGGATGAACGGACGGATGTCGGGCCCATGATCAGCCCCGCCGCCATGCAGGAGCTCCAGACGAAGCTGGACGGGGCCCTCGGTGCCGGCGCTGTCCTGCTCTCAGGCAATGTCAAGGACGGAAATGTGCTTCAGCCGACCGTTCTGGAAGCCGTCCCGGCGGACAGCAGGCTGTGGAAGGAGGAGGTTTTCGGGCCGGTGGTGATGCTTCATAAATTCACCACCTTCGAAGAGGCCATCGACGTCGCCAACGCCATCGAGTTCAGTCTCCATGCGGGCATATTCACCGACTCCCTGGCCAGGGCCATGGATGCGGCCCGCAAGCTCGAAGCAGGCGGCGTCATGATTAACGATTCCTCTGACTACCGGTTCGACGGCATGCCGTTCGGTGGGGCCAAGTACGGGAGCATGGGCCGGGAGGGCGTCCATTTCGCGTATGAGGAGATGACGCAGCCAAAGGTCATTTGCATCAAGAACTGATCGACCTGGAGGGCGCGACCGGGCCCTGCGCCCTCCAGTTCCTCCGAGCAAGCGGCACTCAACAACGCCACCACCCACACTTCCACACAGAGGATGGAAAACCATGACCTGCCGCATTGAGACGGATTCGCTCGGGAGCGTTCCTGTACCAGCCACAGCCTATTGGGGAGCGCACACCGCCCGGGCCTTGGAAAACTTCACCATCAGCGGGATTCCCATCTCCCGCCACCCGCACCTGGTGCGTGCGCTGGCGATGATCAAGAACGCTGCGGCGCAGGCCAACTGCGAACTGGGCATCCTTGACCCGCGGGAGGCGACAGCCATCCGCGAAGCGTGCCAGGAAATCCAGGACGGACATCTCCACGAACAGTTCTGTGTGGACGTCATTCAGGGCGGTGCCGGAACGAGCACGAACATGAATGCCAACGAGGTGATCGCGAATCTTGCGCTGGAAAAACTGGGCCACCGCCGCGGTGACTACCAGCACCTGCACCCCATTGATCACGTTAACCGGTGCCAATCCACCAATGACACCTATCCCACGGCGATCAAACTGGCACTGATTTTCGCCACCGCAGAGCTCCACCGCGAGTTGGGCAAGCTCGCCGAATCCGCCCGCAGCAAAGGTGCTGAATTCGCCGATGTGGTGAAGATGGGCAGGACACAGCTTCAGGACGCCGTCCCGATGACCCTTGGGCAGGAGTTCAATGCCTTCGCCGCGACGCTGGAAGAAGACCGCTCCAGGCTGATGGAATCCACAGCGCTGCTGCTCGAGTGCAGCCTGGGCGCCACCGCCATCGGGACCGGCATCACCGCCGAGCCGGGGTATCAGCAACGCGTGCTTCTGGCGCTCTCCGAGGTCTCCGGCGTCCCGGTCGTTCCCGCCGCCGACCTCATCGAAGCGACGTCCGACGTTGGTGTTTTCATGCACTTGTCGGGCATGCTGAAGCGCACGGCCATAAAGCTGTCCAAAATCAGCAGCGACCTACGGCTGCTGTCGAGCGGTCCACAGAACGGCTTCGGCGAGATTATCCTGCCCCCACGCCAGGCCGGGTCATCAATCATGCCGGGAAAGGTCAACCCTGTCATCCCGGAGGCCATGAATCAGATCGCCTTCGCAGTTGCCGGAGCTGACACAACAGTCACGATGGCTGCAGACAACGGACAACTCCAACTCAATGCCTTCGAACCTGTCATTGCCCATTTCCTTCTTCAAAGCATTTCATGGCTCGAAAAAGGATCGCACGCCCTTCGTCGATACTGCATGGAGGGTATCGAAGCGAACACCGGACACCTCGCCCGCCAGACGTCAGTCTCGGTGGGTCTCGCAACGGCCCTAATACCGACCATCGGGTATGCCGCAGCAGCAGCTGTGGCAAAGGAAGCCCTTCAGGACGGGTCAACCATTCTGGACGTCGTCACCAGAAGGAAGCTCTTGGACCGGGAGGCAGCCCAGTCGCTTCTTGAATCCGCCGTGCTGCCAGTCAGGAGTACGGACATATGCGGGGTCTGATCACTTCACTCCGTGGTCCGGGCACCTCCGGCGCCCCGCCTGATGTAACTGGAGAGCGTCATGGCCGTCACCGTGTCCGTGACTCCGGGAATGGCCGCGATCTGCTCCCAGATCTCCTGAACCCTCTCCAGCGACCGGGCCTCGACCCTCACCAGGAGGTCAAAGTCACCGCTCACGACGTCGCACAGAACCACTTCGGGAATTGACCGTAAAACGGAGATGACATCAGCCCCCCGCACCCGGTCCTTTCTGTAAACCATCAGGAAAGCGGACACCGGGCCCTGGCCCGGTGGGCCGGCAACAATCGTGTACCCCTGGATATACCCCTGCCGCTCCATCCGTTCGATCCGCTGGCGCACAGCATTCCGCGACAGGAGGACTTTGGTCGCCAGCTCTGCGTGGCTCATGCGGGCGTTCTTCGTGAGCTCCGCAAGAATCCTCTGATCTATCTGATCAAGACTCACTCGATCCATGCCTACCCTTCACCGCGATAATCCCCCGGGTACAACCGGAACGGAACCAAACTTCAAGACCGAAAGACCTCGAAAAGAATGACACACCTGCACCAAGCCCCGTCCGCTCTCGCTGGCATAAGCTGCATCCTGTTCGACATGGACGGAACGCTTTTGGACTCAGCACCCGGCGTTACAGCAAGCGCTGCCCAGGCCTTGGCCGCTGTAGGCGCACCGGTCCCATCAATGGACACACTGCGCCGATTCGTCGGACCACCGATGATCGAGTCCTTCAGAACCGTCTCACAACTGGACGAAAAAACCGCCCAAAAGGCCCTCCAACACTACCGCAAGGCATACGCCGAGCACGGCGCCGAACAGTCCAGCCCATACGACGGGATCATCGATCTACTAGAACGCCTACATTCGGCCGGCATTCCGATGGCCGTAGCCACGTCCAAGGTTGAAGATCAAGCAATAAGACTGGCACAAATGTTCGGAATTGATTGCCACTTCATCAATGTATGCGGAGCGTCAGATACCGAGGGAAGAGCGAGCAAGGCAGACGTCATCGCCGAATTGCTGCTTCGGCTCAATTCCACAGGCGTAGACATCTCCAGTCCCGCAATGGTCGGAGACCGAAGCTACGACGTCGCGGGAGCAGCTAACCACGGAATCCCCACAATATTCGCACTCTGGGGATACGGGGAGGCCGAGGAAGCCTCGCAGGCCGCCGCCGTTGCTCCCTCCCCTGCGGCCCTTCTGCCACTGATCCTGGATAACCGCCGCCGCTCAGCAGCGCAGCATCCCTCGTGCGACGAGTCCACGAATGCGACCATCGCTACTCATTGAGGGCCCGCATTCTCCGCCGGTACCACCGCTGTTCAAAGATGATGAACAACCCCAGAACAGCGATGTTGACGCCACAAATGACCACCGCAGTCGCCCGCCGCTGGGCCGATTCGTAGGTAGGATGCCCCAATGAAAGCACTCCCTGTGTTCCTCGCAGTCGCCATCGCCGCTGCCTTGTCCGGCTGCTCCGTCAGGGCGAACGAAGCCCCGTGCCGGAATTTCGAAACCGCTTACAACTCGGTCGACCTGGAGGCCAAGGCAGGCGCCAGCGGAGGCGCGTACGGCGCCGCCCTCAAGCTTCTGGCCGACAAGACGGAACCGGACGCACAGAATGTGGCGTTGGGCGAGGTCCGGAAGCACATGATGGAAGTCGTGATCGAACAGGGCAGGTATGCCGACGCCGGGACCAGTCGCGCCAACGGCGACTACACCGTCTCCGATGTGCGCGCGGAGCTCAAGGACTCCTTCGTCGGCGTAGCCAAGGCCTGCAGTGACTCCGGCTACCCGATCTCACTCAAGCTGGACCACCCCACCACCTGACGCGGGAAGCCGAGCCGAGACAGCGCCCGCCCGTTACGGACATCATCAGCATCGCCTGACCTGGGCGCGCCGCCACCAAGCCGGGGCATTTTCCGCAAGGCCTGACGGGGAATACGTAGCTCCGGTGTCAGTTGACGCCGTGATGGTGTCGCTAACGACGTCGATGTAGTTGTTAATGGCGTCGCGGTTGCGGGTGAGGCAGTCGGTGCGTTGCGTCATCCGGTCCCGCTGCTCCCCCTCTTCACCACCGGACCTTGTCGCGGGAATGCCCGGGCGTGGACCCGGGCCAGGACCTCGACTCCGAGGCCCCCAGCGGCCCCGCACGCCACGGCCGCGAGCAACAACCCGCCGGGTGGACGGGAAAGCAGGAAGAATTCCTGCACGAGCGGGAGGTTGAACGAGACCAGCAGGGAGGCGCTCATGGCCAACACCACAGCCAGGCGCGCCGCGTTGAGGGGGCGCGACACGGCCGAGAGGATCCACAGTCCGACCATGGACAGCGTCAGCACAGAGGCGCTGCTGACTTGTTCGGACGTGGCCGTGCCGGTCAGCGGCGCGAATGCGTTCAGTGTGAGCAGGGAAGCCGTGACGATCAGTCCGGCGGGGACGGAGAACCAGAGGGACCGGCGCAGGAATCCGGGCTGATAGCGGCGCGGGTTCGGCATGAGCGCCAAGAAGAAGGCCGGGATTCCGATCGTCAGGCCGTCCGTGAAGGATAGCTGGCGGGGAAGAAACGGAAACGTCCACTGCAGGAGCCCGAAGGTCACCGCGATGGCGGTCGCATAGACCGTTTTGCTGAGGAAGAGGCTGGAGACCCGCTCAATATTGGCGATGACCTGCCGGCCCTCAGCGAGGACTCCGGGAAGCCGGCCGAAGCGGCCGTCGAGCAATACCAGGCGCGCGACTGCCTTGGTGGCGGGCGCCGCGGAGTCCATGGCGATGCCAAGGTCGGCGCTCTTGAGCGCGAGGGCGTCGTTGACGCCGTCGCCGGTCATGGCCACAGTATGTCCCCGGCGCTGGAGCGCCTCGACCATCGCCCTCTTCTGGGCTGGCGTCACTCGGCCAAACACCATGTTTGATTCCATCACCTCCTCCAGATGCAGCGGGTCCTCCGGCAGTGAGCGTGCGTCAAAGCCCTCCGTGACCTCCAGGCCAACCCTGCGGGCAATGGCGGCAACGGTGCGGGGATCGTCGCCGGAAATGATCTTCAACCCGACCCCTTCGGTCCGGAAGAACTTGAGGGTCTGCCGCGCATCGGAGCGCGGCTGTTCCCGGAAGGTCAGCAGCGCCACAGGGTGGAGCGACGCCGGCAGTTGCTCCACCTTCCCATTGGCTGGCAACTGATCCGCGCCGGCCAGGAGCAGGGTCCGCAGCCCTGATGCGGCCAGTTCGCCGGCCTGGCGCAAGACGTCGCTCTGGCGCGGTACTGCGCCGTCGGGCGCCGGGATCGACGGCTCCAGACGTGCGGCTGCGTCGTCGCCCTGCACAAGCATCATTTCCGGTGCTCCGAGAATCCAGGTGCGCGCACCGCGGGCGCTCCCGTTGAAGCTGACTCCGCTCCACTTCCGGGCGGAGGAGAACGGCACGGACCGGACGGGTTGAAGGCCGCCGTCATCCTCAAAGGCCGTGCTCAGGCAGCGTGCCGTGGCGTTTGCTTCGGGTTCGGCGCCAAACCATGCGAGGGCCTGCTCCCATCCCGGTTGCGGCGCCAGCGGGTGAACCGCGTCGAAGACCAGCCCTCCTTCTGTGAGAGTGCCGGTCTTGTCCATGCACAGTACGTCCACGCGTGCCAGTCCCTCGACAGCCGCGAGTTCCTGGATCAGTACGTTGTGTTTAGCCAGCCGGAGTCCGCCCACGGCGAAGGCCACGCTCGTCAGCAGCACTAGTCCCAGTGGGACTATCGCGATCATGCTGGCAATGAGTCCCACGAGCGCGGGGGTCCAGGCACCGGTGGAAATGGCGGTCTGCCAGCCGCCGCGCGCCTGGATCTCGCCGTTGAGCACGAGGAGGGCCACGGGCAGCAGGATCCAGGCGATCCAGCGCATTACACGGTTGAGGCTGTTGCGGATCTCGGAGTTCACCAGTGAGAAGCGTCGCGCATCTGCCGTCAGCCGGCTCGCGAACGACGCCGATCCGACCCGGACAACCTGGGCGTAGCCGTGGCCGGCCACGACGATCGATCCGGAGAGTACTTCCGTCCCCGCATCCTTGCCCACCGGGTCTGCTTCGCCCGTGAGGAGCGATTCGTCCACCTCCAGGCCGGACGACTCCAGTACGGCAGCGTCGGCAGTGATCTGATCCCCGGCCCGCAACGCCAGGAGGTCATCTTTTACGACGTCGGCCGTGGCGATGTCGTGGATCTGACCCTCGCGCAACACCCGCGCGAGCGGGGCGTTGAGGACAGCCAGCCGGTCCAAGGACTTCTTCGCCCTGTATTCCTCGACGACGCCGATCACGGCATTGCTGACAGCGGCGAGGCCGAACAGGGCATCCTGCCATTGCCCCAGGAGCAACAGCAGCAGGAAGCTCGTGCCGACGATTGCGTTGAAGAGCGTGAAGACGTTGGCCCGGAAGATCTGCCACAGGCTCCGGCTAGTGGTGTCCGGCACGCGGTTGGTAAGCCCGCGCTCGACCCGCGTAGCCACCTCCCCCTGCGACAGCCCCTTGGCGGCCGCCTGGCGCCTGGCGGCCGGCCGGCGTTTGGCGGCCGGGGACGCACGCCGATGCAGAAAGGCTCGTCTCCTGCGCCGGCGGTATGCCTTCACCCTCCGATGGTATCCGCCGTAGTGCCACAATGTGACGCACTGCGGCTTTCATCAACTCCGCGGTGGAATTCCCGCAGGAATCTCAATGATGTTGTCAACGGATGCTGGTGTGCCGTTATGGCGCGCCGGCCGGTGGCGTCGTCGGCCGGCCGGAGTGAGGGCCGGCGGCAACCCATCGGACCGTCGTTGGAGGGAGCGTTCCTACGTCGTTCACCGCTGCTCGAAGCCAGTCAAGTCAGGTTCAAGTTTGGTACGGCGGCACTGCCAGGCACCTAGGCCGGCGCGCTTGGAGAACGGAGAAGACCATGCAGGACGAACACGTTGATAAAAACATCAAGGGAATGGATGATCTCGACTTCGACGGTTTGAACAAGGCCGACTGGAGCGGCATGTTCGCCCATCACCACACTGACGACGTTCTCGTGGACTGGAAGGGCCAGGAACCCACTCGTGAGTCGAGGAGCCTATAGATGCGGTGAAGGCCTACGTCGAATCCGTTGGGGGGCGCACCGCCCCAGATCACTTCCGACCCGATCGCCTTCGGATCCGGTGAGTGGACCTGTGTCATCGGCGAGTTCGTGGACGCAAGCCGCATGGTGACAGCCGCGAAGTGGCGTGACGGAGCGATCGCCGAAGAGTATATCTGGGCCTAGATCCTTCCTTCAGCCGGAAGCCACTCACTCGGTGGGTGCGCCGTCCGACGCTTTGCCATACCTAAAATTTCTAGGCTTGGTGTGCACAGAAAACGAGTTTTGTGCACAACTATGTCCCTGAAACCCTGCTGACCCACGGAAACACGTGCCCTAGGTGGGACTCGAACCGGGCTCCAGCCCTTGAATATCCGCCACTCCCCAAGAACCTCCGCAATCCGGCCCAGTCCGGCACCAATACCACCCGATCCGACGCCCAGGGTGTGTGGCTGCAACCTCGAACACTCACTGCAGGCTTGGGATCGTCGACAGATCAGGGCCGACCTCTGCTACTTCAAACTCGGCTGCTTGACCGTCGCATCGTTGTATCCGGCGCGTTCTTCCGGGGCCCGGGTGCCGTCATCTTCGTAGTGTGTCGCGTTTGCGATGTCGCGGCCGGCGATGTAGCCGAACGTCAAGGCCGGGCCGAGGTTGATCCCGCCGGCGGGGTAGTGCCCACCCATGACTGAGGCCTGATCGTTGCCCGCGACGTAAAGACCAGTGATGGGCTGGCCATCGTTGTCCAGTACACGGGAGCGTGAATCGGCGGCAAGCCCCGCGAAGGTACCGAACGATCCCGGGACAATCCTGACGGCGTAGAACGGTCCCTTTTGCAGGGGCCGCAGCGAGGGGTTGGGGGTGTTCTTAGGGTCGCCGCCGTAGCGATTGAATTCGCTGGCCCCCCGATCGAAGACGGGGTCGATGCCCTTCCGCGCGTTGCGGTTGAAGTCAGCGACCGTCGCGGCGAGTCCCTGCGGATCAATCCCGCAGGCTGCCGCCAATTCCTCAAGGGTCTTGCCCTTCTTGAGGTACCCCGAGCGCAGGTACGGGAAGAGCGGCACCGGCAGCGGCTTGGCCATCCCCAAGGGGAACTTACGGACGAACTCCGCGTCGGCGATCTGCCATGCCTCCACTGATTCCCCTTCTGGAGTGGCGTTCAGGAGGCCTTCGACATAGTCGTAATAGCCATTGGCCTCGTTGACGAACCGCCCGCCGTCCCGGCGCACTCCGATGCTGCCGGGCTTGGCCCGGTCCATAATGTGCGGGAAGATTCCGGTGCGTCCATTGCGGTACGGGACCAGGGAGACCGGGCACCAAGCGGCCGGGGAGGCCACCTCCGTCTCGAAGCGGGCTCCTACGGCTTGGGCCATTGTGATCCCGTCGCCCGTGGTCTCTGCCGGTGCCAGGGTCCAGTGCTCCCGGCCGGTGGGGGTTTTGGGAAACAGCTCCTTACGGCGTGAGACGTCGTTGGGGAACCCTCCGGCGGCCAGGACGACGCCGCGGGAGGCGTTGATCCGCAGCTCACCGTCCGGGGAATTGACGACGGCGCCCGTCACCTTCCCGGACTCGTCTGTCAACAGGTGCCTGGCAGGCGTGGAGACGCGGATCTCCACCCCGAGATCATCGGCGGACTTCAGCAACCTGCCGGTGAGGGCGGTCCCGTTGACCAGCTGCATGTTGCGCCTGTGGGTAATGAGGTCCAAGACATGGAATCCAACCCGCCAGCCGGCGTGGAAGATGCCCTTGATGTTCCCTTGGGAAGCGGAGAGGAATTTGGTCAGGTCCGGTCCTGCCATGATGCCCATCCCCAGGAACGAGGTTTCGTAGAGCTGGTGGCGCATCTTGGCACGGAGCTCAGGCTTGATCTTGCGGGCGTTGAACGGCTTGGGACCCACTGAACGATGGCCGGTGCCCGCGCCGGGAGTACTGCCGTAGATGTCCTTGATCTTGGTTCCCGGCACAAACTGGAGGCTGGTCTTGTCCTGGAAGAAGCCGACCATATGCGGGACCGCCTCAAGAAATGCCTCCACCCTGTCTACTTGGTAGTTTGGGCCGAGCCGGTGGCGAAGATAGGTGCGGAACAGTTCGCGGTCCTCGTTGACGCCATCGGCTTTGGCCAGCGGGTTGCCAGGGGCCCAGGCCCACCCGCCCGACCAAGACGTGGCACCTCCGCAGACGTCGGCCTTTTCAACAACCACTACCTTCAGTCCGTGATATGCGGCGGTCACGGCGGAGGACAGACCACCCGCACCGGAGCCGACTACCAGGACATCGCAGTCCAGGCTCGGGAGGGCAGATGAAGGATTTGCTGGTGCAGTCATGTTCAGTGCTTTCTCAGTGGAAGTAGGAGTCGGAGTCCAGGCGCGGCGGCGCACCGGTTTCGAGTGCATCAATTGCAGCCATTTGCTGCTGGGTCAGGGCGAAACCGAAGACGTTCAGGTTCTCGCGTTGGCGTTGGTTGTCTGCGGACTTCGGCACCGCCACGCGGCCATGCTGCACGTGCCAGCGGAGGACTATCTGCGCCGGCGTCTTGCCGAGCTCCCTGGCAGGGTCCCGGACAGCCGCCCGCTCCAGGAAACTCCCGTTGCGGCCCAAAGGGCTGTAGGCGGCAGTGACTATTCCGTGTTCGCGATGGTAGGCCAGCTGGGCCGGTTGGCCGTGCTCTGGGTCAACCTGCACCTGGTTCAGCAGGACGGCCAAGCTGGCGTCCTGAACGGCCCGCAGGTGTGCCGGTTTGAAGTTTGAGACGCCCCAGGCTCTGATGGAGCCGTCCTCCACGAGGTCCTGCAGCCCTTCGCAGGCTTCAACGAATCGCCCCTGGGCGGGGTTGGGCCAGTGAGCCAGGAACAGGTCCAGATAGTCGGTTCCGAGCCGCCGCACCGCCTGGCCGAAGGCATCCCGCACTCCGCTCCGGCTGTGCCACTGGGTGTTGAACTTAGTGGTGAGGAACAGGTCCCCGCGGTCGATGCCGCTGCGGCGGATGCCCTCCCCCACGGCGGCCTCGTTGGCGTAGTTCTCGGCCGTATCGATGTGCCGGTAGCCGTTGTATATTGCTTGGTTCACCGTCGCGGCGGCGTCCTCACCCGTCAGGGGCCAGGTTCCCAGGCCGATGAGCGGTATGCGCACGTCCGGCGCGAGTACCGTCGTAGTGGTCTCTGCAGTGGTGCCGCTCATTTCGCCCCTGCCGTGTCAAGATTTCCGCTTAGCTGCGTGCTGTCGGCCTGCGTCAGCACGGCGTCCACGCCTGATTTGAGCAGGCGCGCCCAGCCGAGCTCGCCCAGTTCCGCCACCCGCCGGTCCGAGGGTGCCTCCGCACTGACCGGAAGGCTGGCCGGAAGTGCGGCAACCGCCGCCACGAGGCCGAACTCGCCCTCGCCGGGAACGCCCCGCTCCGAGCGGGATTCGATGACGAGCTCCTCGCGGCTGCCTGGCCGTTCCGCCGGGCCGTCGCACAACTGCAGGAGCGGCACGAGGTCTGTGTTGGCGCGCAGCTCCTCCCACTGGGCAGCGGCGCCCTGACCGTTGTAGCGGTTGAAGTGCAGGGTGTCCACCACGATCCGGCAGCCGGCCTGGCGGGCGATGTCCGCGGCCTGGGCGATCGAGGCGACGGGCTGGTAGGAGATCGCTTCCAGAGTGGGGGTGATCCCGAATCCGCGGCCGTCCTCGGTCATCCGGGCCAGCGTGCCGATCAGTCGGGCGCTGTCGGGGTCGGCACCGGCCACGGTGAGGGAGCTTGCCCCCAGGGCCTGGCCCGCTTCCATCATGCGCAGCCATGCTTCGCGCTGGTCGCTGCCGTCGAGCAGCAGGAATTCGATATCCCGGACGGTCACTCCGGTGTCCTGCATCCTGGACAATGTGTCGCGGAGCATCGGTGAGCCTGGCTGGAGGTTGTAAGGCCGTTCCGTGGGCGTCACTGGGCGCACCCGGGCGCCGATGAAATCAAAGCCTGCCTGGGCGGCGATTCCCACCAATTCAGGCGGGGCGGTGTTCAGCAGGGACAGCTGGGCCAGGCCGATGGGCCTGTGTGCGGTTCCGGTCATGATTGTGCTCCGTTCAGGCACAGTTCGTTGTGTGGGGTCGCGCCTGCCGTCAGGAGAGAGGCGATCCGCTGTGCTGCGTCGTAGCGGAGGGTTCGTGGGGTGCGGCCGTTGCGGCCCAGTGTCAGGGGGCGGGCGGCGTAGCGTGTGTTCTGTTCCATGGCTGTTCCTTAGCCGACAATCTGTGCGAGGGGTCGTGTGCTTTCAGGCAGCGGGGCGAAGCGGACTGGAAGACCTGTACGGGATGACTCGTAGACCGCCAGCAATATGCGTAGGGCTTTCGTAGCGTCTTGGCCGGTGACCGCCGGTTCACCGCCGCCGCGCATACTCCGGACAAAATCGCGGACTTGGGCGGTGTGGTGCGGGATGAGCTGGCCGTTGATCGTGGTGAGGCTGACGTTCGGGTCAACTCCTTCAGGGTAGACGGGCTCGGTGCTGATGGTCCCGGCCGCGGCCCACAGGTCCACGCGCCCGTCGCTGCCTTCCGGGAATTCGGTCACGGAAGCGGAGGCTCCGGTTTCCCCCGTGACCCGGATCTGCACGCCCAGACTCGGGGACACCGCCGTCGACGCTTCGAGGGTGGCCATGGCGCCGGAGGTGAACGTGATGACGGCGGTCGCCGAGTCTTCCACTTCGATGTGCTCGCCGTGCTTGTAAGTGTTGATTTTCCCGTAGACCTCGGCCACGTCTCCCATGAACCACTGCAGCAGGTCGATGTAGTGGATGGCCTGGGTCATCAGCACTCCGCCGCCGTCGTTGGCCCAGGTCCCGCGCCAGGCGTCGCGGGAGTAGTACTCCGGTTCGCGGTGCAGCATCACCGAGCACTGGCCCATGATCGGCCGGCCCAGGGTGCCGTCGTCGATCGCTATGCGGATGCGCTGGGCGGCCGGCCAGAACCGGCGCTGGAAGAGAACACCGAGTTTCACGCCGGCGTCGTCGCAGGCCTGGACCATGCGCTCTGCGGATGCCAGGTCAGTGGCGATGGGCTTTTCGCAGAGCACGTGGACTCCTGCGGCGGCGGCCTGGAGCACCACGTCCTCGTGGGCGGGGTGCGGGGTGCAGACAGAGATGATGTCGAGATCCAGCCCTAGGAGCCCCTGGATGGTGTCGAGGGCTGCAGGGATTTCCCAGGCTTCGGCGGTGTCCTTGGCGCGCTGGAGGTCGATGTCGCAGACACCCACAATGACGGTGTCGTCAAGGGCGCGGAAAGCCTCGAGGTGGTTCCGGGAGATCGCCCCGCAGCCTGCGATTCCGATGCGAAGGGGGCGGGCGGTGACAGGTGATGGGGTGGTCATCAACGGGTGCCATCTTTCTGGTGCTGGTAGGAAAGTGTGGTGCGGTCCGGCAGAGGCCGGTGCGGGGCTAGTAGGTGGCCCGGCCGCCCGACAGGTCGAAGACGGAGCCGGTGGTGTAGGAGGCCGCCGGTGAAACGATGAATTCGATGAGGGCGGCCGCTTCGGCGGGCGTCCCGAACCTGCCCATGGGGATCTTGGCGGCCTGGGCCGCCTGCTGTTCTTTCGGCACTTCAGCGAAGAGCGGGGTCACCACGTTGCCCGGGGCGAGGGCGTTGACGGTGACGCCGGAAAGCGCGAACTCCTTGGCGAGTGACTTGACCAAGCCGAGGATCCCGGCCTTGCTGGCTGAGTAGGCGGGCATGTTGACTACGCCTTCCTTGCCCGCCGTCGAGGAGATATGGAGCAGCCGCCCGTAGCCTGCTTCGGCCATCCGCGGCAGGACAGCCTGCGAGAGAATGAACGCTCCCGTCAGGTTGATCTTCATGATGCGTTCGAAGTCTTCGACTGAGGTGGCGGCTGCCGGGGCCACCGGTCCCAGGATGCCGGCGCAGTTCACAACCGCGTCGAGCCCTCCCATCTCCAACGCCGCTGCGGAGACGGCCGCCGCAACCGATGCGGGATCGGTGACGTCCATGGCGAGTGATGAGGTGCCCGGTTCGGCGGGCCAGGTGGCCGAGGGCAGGTCCGCCCCTACCACCGCGGCGCCGGACGCCCGGAGGCGTGCCGCCGTCGCAAACCCGATGCCGCTGGCTGCCCCGACCACCAGGCAGCGTGACTCGGCGATGGTGCTCGGTGCCTGGGAATCCATAGCTAGCTGACCGCCTGTCGAAACGCGGCCAGCATGCGCTCGGCATCTGCGGGGATTCCGGTGAAGAGCTCGAAGGCGGCGGCGGCCTGACCCACCACCATGCGTCCGCCGTCGAGGACGGCGCAGCCCTTGCCGCGGGCTGCCTTGATCAGTTCGGTTTCGAGCGGCCGGTAGATCACGTCCGCTACCCACAGCCCGGAGTGGAGCAGGTCGGGATCCACGGGCATACCGGGGTGACCCGTCATGCCGATCGGCGTTGAGTTAACCAACCCGTCGGCGTCCCGGATGCGTCCGGCGACGGCATCGATCCGGGTCACTGACAGCTGGCTGCCCGGAAAGTGCGCGGCGAGCCGGGCTGCCAGGGCCTCCGCCCGGGCCGGTTCGATGTCGGCGATGACCAGGTGCCGGGTTCCGGTGCTGAGTAGCCCAAAGGCCACTGCCGCGCCGGCTCCGCCCGCACCAATCTGCACCACGGAGTCCGTCGAGGCCGACGGAAGGCCGGCCTTGAGGCCTTCGGTGAAACCGGTGTGGTCCGTGTTGTGGCCCACGGCCTTGCCGTCGTGGAAGGTGATGGTGTTGACGGCACCAAGGATCCGGGCTTCTGGCGAAAGTTCGTCCACGCCGTCCTGGACCAGTTGCTTGCTCGGGTGGGTGACGTTCAGGCCGTCGAAGCCGAGATCGGCCGCATGCCGCACCAGCGCCGCGGACCTTTCGGCAGGTTGTCCGATAGCGTCAAGATCGATGACGCGGTACGTGTAGGCGAGACCAAGCCTATCGGCCTCGCCTTCGTGCAGGCCCGGGGTGAGGGATCCGCGGATGCCGGAACCGAGCAAGCCCACCAAGAAGCGATGGCTGACATCGGCTTCCCCCGGGCGGAACGCCAGGGTGCCCGCCAGGGTTTGCTGGCTCATGCCCGTACCTTCTGGGCAACTGCGCCGGAAGCGTCTTCCGGGGTGATGGACGACGCCGCGTGGCGCCGTACGTCGGATTTTTTCAGTCCCAGCAGGGCGGTCGGAGTCTTGAACGTCTCGGGTGCCAGCAGTGCTGCGACGGCGGAGATGGCGCAGGCCACGGCGGCGAATGCTGCAACCGGAACCCAGTTGGCTTTGTCGCCACCGATCAGCAGCTCGGAAATGACCGGTGCGAATCCTGCCAGGAGGAGTCCGAACATGAGGCTGATGGCCATACCGGAGTAGCGGACCTTGACCGGGAACTGCTCCGGGAAGTAGGCGGGGTAGATGGAGTTCGACCCGGTGTATGCAACGCCGATCAGAAGGATGCCGGTCACAAAGATCAGCGGCACATTCGCCGCCGACAGGGCAGAGAAGAACACGAAGATCATGCCCATCTGCAGCACCAGCCCGGTGACGAAGACGGGTTTGCGGCCGATCCGGTCCGCGAGGATGCCCGCCAGTGGGCCCATAGCCACCGCGGCGAGGTTGGCCACGGCGATCACTGTCAGCATCAGGCCCTTTTCGACGCCGACGACGGACGTGGCATAGGACAGCGCGAAGACGTTGATGATGGTATTGATGATGGTAAACAGCGACATGGCAGTGACACGGATAACGGTGACCCAGTGGTGCCGGAACAGGGTAACGAGAGGAACCTTGACCACTTCGTCGTGCGCTTTGACCTCCGCAAATACCGGGGGCTCTTCCAGCAGGCGCCGGAGCACAAAGGCGATGACGGTCACCACTGCACTGGCCAAGAAGGGGATACGCCAGCCCCAGGCAAGCAGCTGGTCCTCGGGCATGGATGCCACGGGAATGAACACCAGCGTGGAGAGCACGATGCCGAACATGATGCCGCTCATCGTCCAGCTGGTGTAGAAGGCGCGCTTCCTCTCAGGTGCGTGCTCAAGGGTGAGGGAGCTTGACCCCGGCGATTCGCCGCCGGCGGAGAGCCCCTGCAGAAGCCGGAGAGCCACAATGAGGATTGGCGCTGCCATTCCAATGTCGTTGTACGTGGGCAGGCAACCGATCAGGAAGGTGGACGCGCCCATCAGCAGCAGAGTAATCAGCAGGACCTTCTTGCGGCCGAACTTGTCGCCGAGGTGTCCGCAGATCACTGCCCCCAGCGGACGGGCGATGTACGCGACGCCAACTGTTGCAAAGGACAACAGCATCGCGGAAGGACCGGGGGCGAAGAACAGCTTGCCGAAAATCAGCGCCGCCGCCGAGCCGAAGATAAAGAAGTCGTAGTACTCAAGTGCGCTGCCCACGAACCCCGAAACGGCTGCGATCTTCGCATTGTTCTTGGGGCGTGCTGGCGCCGATGTCGACACTGACATGGTGTTCCCTTCAGGTAACGGCACCGTCTCGGGGGGCTCCTCGGGTGGGCCGACTGCGAAACGGTTTGCCGCGCTATGCGGCTTCTCCATCCAGTGTGGCTGTCATCACTTAGTTAGTCCACGACTAAAATGATCTATCACTATGCTGCAATTCGACTATATTAGGCGGCAGTCAGTTGGGGATCTCAGGAAAGATCTCTTCGACGACGGCGAGCACAGCCGCCAGCACGGCGGAATCATTTTCCTCGGACCATGCAATGGCGTGATTCATGAAGTGCTGCGGGGGATCCAACGCCACGTAGGTTGCGCCGGAGGGGATGATCCCGGCTATCCCGCTGCTCATGAGGGTCACGCCCACGCCTGCGGCCACGAAGGTCAGCACCATGTAGGGGTCCGATAATTCCTGGACTATGCGGGGGCGGAAGCCGGCCGCCATACACGAGGCGAGCATCACTTCGGTCATGGAGGACGAGCCATCCAGCGGCGGAGATATGAAGTCATCGGCCGCCAGAGCCTGCAACGGTATGGACTTTTCCTGCGCCAGCGGATGATCCAGCGGCAGCACCGCCCCGATTTCCTCCCTTGCGACCAACCGCGTCATCACCGAGGGAACCGGAGTATCGGGAAGGCCCACGAAGGCAACGTCCAGGGTGCCGTTCGCGACGCTGGCTAACCCGTCGGCCGTGCGCACACGGCTCGTGAGGTCCATTTTGATGTCGGGGTGACGCCGGCGCACGGCACGGGTCAGCGGCGGGAGGGTCAGGTGGTTCACAGCTCCAGAGAATCCGATTCTGATGTTGCCCCGGACGCCCTCAACCTCGGCCTGGGCCGCCTCCCGGGCCAGCCGCATCTCGCGCAACACACGGTACGCGCGCGGCAGGAGGGCATACCCCGCCGGCGTTAAGGCCACGCTTCGGGTGTTGCGCTCAAAAAGGCGCGTCCCCAAATCAGCCTCAAGCTTCCGGATCGTCTGGCTCAGCGGGGACTGTGAAGTGTGCAGGCGCTGAGCAGCACGGCCGAAGTGCAGTTCTTCGGCTACCGCAACGAACGCTTCCAGCCAACGGATCTCTGTCATGTCTTCAGAATGTACCCTTTACCTGAACATCGAACCGACAGGGGACACTAGCTTTCAGGGATTACCCCACCGGACCAGCGCAGGGAGCTTGCATAAATCGAGGCATTTCTGGCCGTCGCGGAGGAGCTCCACTTCGGCGGGGCCGCCAGCCGCCTGCGCATGGCACATTCCCCACTGAGCCAGACCATCAAGAAGCCGGCAAAAACCTCGGCGCGGACCTGTTCGAGCGCAATACCCGGGCCGTCTCACTGACGGCCGCCGTTGGTTTCTCGGGCGCGCTGAACCACAAGACGCTCCCACCTCTTACGCGGGCGCTGCGGCACCGCCTCCCTGAGCTGGCGCTGATGCTCCCCGGAGGATTCTTGACGCAGGACGCGCTGAACCTCCTTCACAACGGCCCCCTCGATCTGTCCTTCGTAGGCCTACCGGTGGACGCGCCCTCCCTGCATCGAGTCGTATCGGGATTGAACCCAGCGTGGCTTCCAGCGCCGAACGAATCCGGTGATGCTAGGCACTCCCCCGCCTCAAGCCCACGGTTTAGAAATGGCCACATAGCACCGTCCTCGGACGCGGGCGTCGGCGGTCCAACCACCGATGAGTCACTCGGGATTTACCTCTTCAGAAACCAGCGGCTCCGAAACGATCTTCTGGTGCCAGGTTCCTCGTCCCGGTACGACCGCGGCATGTCGGTCCAGCGCGTCAGACCCAGACTATTCTTGTTTTGCACATAATCAGTAACCTAATTAGTCATAGACGCTACATTGTATGGCGCCCATAATGAGGAGGACATACAGCACGTGACGCACACAGATGTGCGCGAAGGAGAAACATGAAAACGCCCCTGTCGGACAATTGGGATCAGGAAGTGGATCTTTTGGTGCTCGGTACTGGAGCGGCGGGGCTTTCAGCGGCGTTGACCGCCGCGGCCCAGGGCTCGGAAGTCCTGGTGTTGGAAAAAACCGAGTTCCTCGGGGGAACCACCGCGTACTCGGCCGGGACTTGTTGGGTGCCCAACAACCGATTCCAGCGTGAAGACGGAATCCTGGACGATTACGACCGCGCCGCACGCTATCTGGATGCCGTGGTGAGCGGCAAGGCCCCGCGTGAAGGCTGGCTCGCCTATCTGGACGCCGCGCCGAAGATGCTGGACGCGATGCATGACCTCGGCGTCACCTTCCGTCGCTCCCCTGCCGTGGTCGACTACCACTCCGAACTGCCCGAGACTGGTAAGACCGGACGCGCATTGGAACCGGACCCCTTCGACGGGCGCCTGCTGGACAAAGCCGATTTCGGCCGTGTCCGTCCGCCGGTACCCGAGTTCGCTCTTCTGGGCGGGACCCTGATGTTGCGCCGCGCGGACGTGTCCGCCTTGCTCAAGCTCTACAACGGCTCGCTGGCTGAGCGTGGCAAGGCCGTGGCTCTGGCTGCACAACTCGGCCTGCGGTGGGCACTTGACCGGGTCACCCGTCCGCGAGGCACGCGTCTGGTGATGGGCAACGGGCTTGTGGCCCGCATGTTCCACGAATCGCGCAAGCGCGGGGTGGCATTCCTTTTCGGTGCGCAAACCACCGAACTACTTAAGGACGGGGACCGTGTTGTCGGTGCGGTGGTTGTGCAGGACGGCAGGCGCCTGCACATCCGTTCCCGCCAAGGCGTGGTGCTCGCCGCCGGCGGCTTCGCCCAAAACGCTGAAATGCGAAAGAAGTTGCTGCCTTCCCCCACGCCGCTCTTCTCGCGGGCCGGGGAAGGGTCCACCGGAGACACGCTGTCCCTGGCCAGGGAGGCCGGTGCCACGCTGGCCAGGGATAACGGGGAAAACGCACTGTGGTTCCCCAGCTCCATCGGACGACGAAGGGACGGTTCTCGCGTAGTCTTCCCGCACATCTGGGACCGTGCCCGTCCCGGCGTGATCGCCGTGGACTCTAACGGCTTGCGCTTCGTGGACGAATCCTGTTCCTACCACCGTTTCGTGCGGGCCATGTTCGCCTCCCCGGACGCCGCCGCGGTGCCGGCCTGGCTGGTCGTGGACTCGCGGACCTTGGCAAAGTACGGGCTGGGCATGATCACGATGCCCCACCTCCCGCGTGCGGCACTGCGGCGCTACATCAAGGACGGTTATCTCTACGAGGCAGAGACCCTCACCGGCTTAGCGGCGCAGATCGGCGTGGACGCCGCGGGCTTGGAGTCGACCGTGCAGCGCTACAACGGATTTGCCGCCACCGGCGTGGATGAGGACTTCCACAAGGGCGAGCTGCTCTTCGGTCAGGTGGCCGGGGACCCGGACCATGGGCCGAACCCGAACATCGGGCCGCTCCTGAAGGCGCCCTTTTATGCGATGGCCGTCGTGCCCACACCGCTGGCCACCGCCTACGGGGTGCTCACCGACGGAAACGGGCAGGCACTTGATACCCAGGGCAAACCGGTGGCCGGACTCTATGCCGCTGGAAACGACGCCGCGTCGGTCATGGGCTCGGAATACCCCGGCGCAGGCGTGCAGGTCGGCTCCGGCATGACCTTCGGCTGGCAGGCGGCGCGCCACGCCGCCGCCACAGCCCAGGCCGCGGCTAGTCTGGAGGAATATAAGGCAATCTAGTGCTCGGGAGCGGGAGTAACGGGAATCCGGTTGCTGGAGGCCGTTGTTGCGGAGTCAGGAAGTGCCCTCCGCCGAATCCGTGACCCGGTTGTGCACGGCAGAGCAGCCGCTCAGCCTGACAACCCGCAAGCTGGAACGCTCTACGGGTGTCGGGCTATTCCACGCAGCACCCGCCCGGTGGAACTGACGGCCGCCGGAGATGCCCTGCTCCCGGTCGCTGGAGGAATCTACTCACGGGTAGGCAGGAGCGCCGGCAGCCTCCCCGCGCTCTGATACCGGCGTTGAAAGTACGGGAGTGTAAGTATTTGACGACTCCCGTCCCATGAACCAATTCCGCATTTTGGCAGGACAGGTGGGCCTTTGCGGCGGTGACTGCGTTCAGACGCCGGAGCCTGAATTCCTTGTTGGATCGTTTGCTCCCGCAGGTTTCCTATTCGATCCCCTTGCCATTTCGACAAACCACCGCCGCCCGCGGGTAACCTTGAGCCATGGCCTCATCCACCCCCACCCTCGCGACGCGCTGGGAACCCCTGCCCCTGCGAGTCGTGGCGGAGCTGCTCGGGCCGTCATCGGCGCGTTGGTGGTTGTCCGGAGGGGTGGCGCTCGACCACTGGCTCGGCACTAACACTCGCGAGCACGACAATATCGATGTCAGCACGACGATCGCCGACCTGCCGCAAGTGGTGCAGGACTTGCCGGCGCCGTTTAGCGCGTGGGCTCCGTCAGGCGACGGCGTTCTCCCTTGGGCAGAGGCTGATATGGATGCCGATCTGCAGCCGATCCGTATCCATGATGACGCAACGGGCGCATGGGTACTGCAGGTCAACGTCGAGGACGGCACGGATAGCGCCTGGGTTTATCGACGAGATCCCCGACTGCAACTGCCGTGGGATCGTGCAGTGATCGACGTCGACGGCATTCCGACCGGGGCGCCCGAGGTGCAGCTGGTCTGGAAGGCGCTGCGTCCCCGTCCGGAGGACGACGCCGACAAGGATGCGGTTCTACCGGAGCTCTCTAACGAAGCCCGCGCCTGGTGGGAGCACGCGATTCTGACGATCCACCCGCACTCGTCATGGTCGATCCATGTGCGTAGCCCGTTCGCTCCGGGTAAGGCCAGCTGGAACAGGACGAAACGCTAGCGCTCCGCTTGGGCCTGCCGGCGATGGGCAGCCTGCCTGTGTCGCGTCGGTGAGGTGGCCTACGATCCAGCCGATTCTCAAGAGCGTGTGGTAGCACCCTGCAGGACGTGGTCGGGCCTTCTCCCAGTGCCGTGAATGACGGCTGCCTTCATTACAAGAACCTCGTCATGCTGCCAGACAATCTCGAGGTCGACTGGCGACGCCGGGTCCCACCGTCCCCACCGACCTCTTCAGTCACGCCGATGCAGCGTGAGCGGCCTGTCCGATTTTGAGACGCCCGCAGACGCTTATGACTACGACTTGTATTCATCCGCCGCAACCGCATCAAGCACCAGCGAGCGGAACCATCGCTGCGCCTGCGAGAGGCTGGCCTCGCGCCGCGTGTACAACTCCACTGGTGTGCTCTGCCCGGGCCAGGGCAGCTCGGCGATGCGAAGGCGGGGGAACCAGCCGCAGAACACCCCCGCTACATGTCGAGGCAGCAGGACGACCAGATCCGTCGCCTCGAGCACGGCGGGCACGGTGCCGTATTCCTCCATGGTCAGCACGACCTGGGACATCAAGTCGTGTTCGGTCAGCGCCTGCAAAGGATAGACGTGCCCGCCACGGGCGGAGACCCGCACAAAGCGCCTCCCCTCGAACATGTCAGGCCCGGTCGCGGGCAGTGGATGCGACCCGGACGACAGAGCCACGTATTCGACCGAACGCACGTGCGTCCTCCACAGCCGCGGTGTGGCGATCCGCGACACGGTCAATGCCAGATCGATGGTGCCGCGGATTAGCCCGCTCTCGACCTCGTCCGAATCGAGCCGTTCTACCTGTATTCGCGGATCGGCGCCGACCCGCCCGAGGGCGGTCATGATCGGTGGGAGGAACGTCTGCTCGCCGATCGAGGTGAGTCCGAGGACGAGTTCGCCGCTGAATCCGGTCGGTTCGAACACGTCCGATCCCATCACGGTCGCGTCTATTTGTGCCAAGGCGTTGTGTAGGGGCCCAAACAGTTGCGTCGCCTTCGCGGTCGGCACCATGTCGTTCCCCTCGCGACGGAACAGCTCGTCGCCGAACCGCTCCCTGAGCCGCTTCAGGGAATAGCTGACCGTGGGCTGTGTCACGTGCAGTCGCCTGGCGGCGCCCGTGACGCTGCGCAGCTCGTAGAGCGTGACGAATGTCCGGAGCTGGTTGAGGTCGGTGAACGTCATGCCATAGATTCTATCTATGGCTCTGTCTTTGCATATCTATTGGACCACAGTGGCAAACACCCCTAAAGTCAGTTTGGGGCAGCACTGATCCAACGAAGTGCAGCTGCTCTCGCACCGCTTACACTCAGTGACAAGGACGACACGCGTGATTATCGACATCCACGGCCACTACACCACAGCTCCAACACAGCTCGGAGCCTGGCGTGATCTGCAGATCGCATTCACTGAAGGACGCGCGGACGCTCCTGACCCTGCGACCCTGCGCATCAGCGATGACGACATCCGTGAGACCATCGAGGCCAACCAGCTCAAGCTCATGAACGAGCGCGGCAGCGACGTCACCGTATTCAGCCCTCGTGCCTCGTTCATGGCGCACCACATCGGAGACCTCGCCGTGAGCGAGACCTGGGCCCGGATCTGCAACGACCTGTGCGCCCGCGTCAGCGAGCTCTACCCCGAACGCTTCCTCATGGGGGCGATGCTCCCCCAGTCCCCCGGTACGGATCCCGCGACGAGCGTTGCCGAGCTTACTCGTGCCGTCGAGGAACTAGGCGCCGTCACCGTGAACCTCAACCCCGACCCGTCCGGCGGCAACTGGACGTCCCCGCCGCTGACCGATCGCTCGTGGTACCCGATATACGAGAAACTCGTCGAATACGAGATCCCGGCGATGGTGCACGTCAGCACGTCGTGCAACCCGGCCTTCCACACGACCGGAGCGCACTACCTCAACGCCGACACCACCGCGTTCATGCAATTACTCCAGGGCGATCTGTTCCGCGACTTCCCCGAGTTGAAGCTCGTAATCCCTCACGGCGGCGGCGCCGTTCCCTACCACTGGGGGCGCTTCCGTGGGCTCGCAATGGCGCTGGGCAAGCCCGTAATCGAGGAGCACCTGCTGAACAACGTGTTCTTCGACACCTGCGTGTACCACCAGCCGGGCATCGACCTTCTCACCAAGGTCGTCCCGACCGAGAACATCCTCTTCGCGAGCGAGATGATCGGCGCCGTGCGCGACGTCGACCCGCGCAGCGGACGCTACTTCGACGACACCAAGCGGTACGTCGACGCCACCACGAACCTGAACGACGCGCAGCGCGCGCAGGTGTTCGAAGCCAACGCCCGCCGTGTCTACCCAAGGCTTGACCGCGCCCTTACTGCGCGCGGACTCTGAGAGGACCATCAAATGCGACTGAACAACCTCGGCATCGTCCGCACCAACATCGAACGTCCGGATCCCACGGACGTCAAACGGCTTTCGCAGTTCGGCGTCGCCACTATCCACGAGGCGATGGGGCGAGTCGGGCTCCTGCGCCCCTACATCAGGCCGGCCTACACCGGCGCTAAGCTCTGTGGTCCGGCAGTGACCGTGCTGCTACAGCCTGGTGACAACTGGATGTTCCACGTCGCCGCCGAGCAGGTGCAGGAAGGCGATGTGATCGTCGCCGGCTGCACCACCGAAAGCGAGGACGGCTTCTTCGGTGAGCTGCTCGCCACCTCGCTGACCGCCCGCGGCTGCAAGGGCCTGGTGATCGACGGTGGTGTCCGCGACGTCGCCGATCTGGAGAAGATGGATTTCCCGGTGTTCTCCCGCGCTGTCAACGCCAAGGGCACGGTCAAGGCCACCCTCGGATCGGTGAACATCCCCGTAGTGGTCGCGAACGCCGTGGTGAACCCTGGCGACGTGGTCGTGGCCGACGTCGACGGCGTCGTGGTTGTCCCGCGCGAGCTTGTCGGAGCGGTGGCAGACGCCAGCCAGAAGCGCGAGGATAACGAGGAAGCCAAACGCGTGAAGTTCCGTGAGGGCGTCTTGGGCCTGGATGTCTACGGCATGCGAGAGCCGCTCGCCGCCGCCGGCCTCGAGTACGTGGAGAAGTGACCATGGCGCACGGAGACACCACGGGAGGCTTCGAGAAGTCCGCAGGCTGGCTCGACTGGTACGACGGCCCCACCAAGCCCACGTTCCGCCTGCCTGCCGACGCGGTCGACGCGCACTGCCACGTGTTCGGGCCCGGGGAGCGGTTCCCTTACGCCCCCGAGCGGAAGTACACCCCGTGCGATGCCTCGGCGGAGCAGCTCTTCGCGCTGCGCGACCACCTCGGCTTCGACCGCAACGTGATCGTCCAGGCGACCTGCCACGGCGCCGACAACCGGGCACTGGTCGATGCGCTGCAGCGCAGCGGCGGCCGCGCCCGCGGCGTCGCCACGGTCCGCCGCGACGTGACCGAGGAGCAGCTGGCCGAGCTGCACGCGGCCGGCGTCCGCGGGGTCCGGTTCAACTTCGTCAAGCGCCTCGTCGACCGGGTGCCCACCGACTCGCTCGAGGAGATCGTCGCGAAGATCGCGCCGCTCGGCTGGCACGTGGTCATCTACTTCGAGGCCGAGGACCTGCCGGAGCTCTACGACTTCTTCTCCGCGATCCCGACCGACGTCGTCGTCGACCATATGGGCCGACCCGACGTGTCCAAGGACCCGGACGGCCCTGAGTTCGCACTGTTCCTGCGCTTCATGCGCGAGAACACCAATGTGTGGACCAAGGTCTCCTGCCCGGAGCGCCTGTCCGTCACCGGCCCGCAAGCTCTCGACGGCGAACAGCACGCCTACACCGACGTGGTGCCGTTCGCCCGACGCGTGGTCGAGGAGTTCCCCGACCGCGTGCTGTGGGGAACCGACTGGCCCCACCCCAACCTCAAGGACCACATGCCCGACGACGGGCTGCTGGTCGACTACATCCCACAGATCGCGACGACGCCCGAGCTCCAGCAGAAGCTGCTCGTGGACAACCCGCGCCGCCTCTACTGGCCCGAAGGAGCATGACATGGCACTCGACAAGCCGTACAAGGACGTTCCCGGCACGATCATCTTCGACGCGGAGATGGCCCGCAAGGGATACCACCTCAACCAGCTCTCGATGTCGCTGATGAAGCCCGAGAACCGCAAGCGCTACCTGGCCGACCGCGAGGCGTACCTCGATGAGTGGCCCCTTTCGCCCAAGCAGCGCCAGGCTGTGCTGGACATGGACCTCAACGCCATGATGGCCGAGGGCGGCAACATCTACTTCCTGAGCAAGATCGGCGCCACGCACGGCCTGAGCTTCCAGCAGATGGCCGGCTCCATGACTGGCATGTCCGAGGCCGCCTACCGCGACATGATGATCGGCGGCGGACGCCGCCCCGAGGGCAACCGCCTCAAGGACCTCGACGGCTGGGTCCCGCCGGCGCCGCGCGAGAAGTCCGAGACTATGCGCGAGAACGCCCCGGCGAAGTACACGTCGGCGCTGTTCACCTCGCATGTCCCGGCGATCGGTGCCGCGATGGACCTCGGCAAAACCGAGGAGCCGTACTGGAAGAAGGTGTTCTCCGGGTACGAGTGGACCCGCAGGTGGGCCAAGGAGAATACGCCCGACGTCGTCATCCTCGTCTACAACGACCACGCCACGGCCTTCGACTCGTCGATCATCCCCACCTTCGTGCTCGGCACCGGGGCAGAGTACCCGGTCGCGGACGAGGGCTACGGCCCCCGCCCTGTGCCCGACGTGAAGGGCTACCCGGAGTTCGCCGCGCACATCGCGCAGTCGGTCATCCAGGACGACTTCGACCTCACCCTCGTCAACGAGATGGTCGTGGACCACGGGCTCACCGTGCCGCTCTCGCTCGTCTTCGGCGACGTCGAGGAGTGGCCATGCAAGGTCATCCCGCTGGCCGTCAACGTGGTGCAGTATCCGGTGCCTTCCGGCCGCCGCTGCTACGAGCTCGGCAAGGCCCTTCGCCGCGCCCTCGACAAGTGGGACGGCCCGGAGCTCAACGTGCAGATCTGGGGCACCGGCGGCATGAGCCACCAGCTCCAGGGTCCGCGCGCCGGCCTCATCAACGAGGAGTGGGACAACGCGTTCCTCGACCACCTCATCGCCGACCCGCTGGGCCTGACCGAGTGGGATCACATGGAGTACGTCGATGAGGCGGGCTCCGAGGGCATCGAGCTCGTCGACTGGCTGATCGCGCGCGGCGCGATGGACGACCAGTTCGGCGGCGAGGCGCCTTCTGTTGACCACCGGTTCTACCACGTGCCGGCGTCGAACACCGCCGTAGGCCACCTTGTTCTCACGAACCCGACCGACTGACCGCATCCGCAACCGCAACAAAGGAGCCCCCATGACTGACAAGATCCGTGTGGCCGTCGTCGGTGCCGCAGGCGCCTTCGGCATGAAACATCTCGACGGCCTGATGAACATCCCCGATGCCGAGGTGACCGTCGTCAGCGGCACGCGGCTCGAACCGACCCAGGCAGTCGCCGCGAAGTACGGCGTCGCCAACGCCGTCGTCGGGCTCGACGCCGTGCTCGAGCGCGACGACGTCGATGCCGTCATCCTCGCCACGCCCACGGGTCTGCACGCCTCGCAGACGCAGGAGGTCCTCAAGGCCGGCAAGCACGTGCAGGTCGAGATCCCGCTCGCCGACTCGCTCGTCGACGCCGAGGCGACCCTCGCCGCGGCCGAGGCGTCCGACCGCGTCGCCATGGTGGGCCACACGCGGCGGTTCAACCCCTCGCACCAGCTCGTGCACAACCGGATCGCCGAGGGCTCGTTCAACGTGCAGCAGATGGACGTGCAGACGTACTTCTTCCGCCGCACGAACACGAATGCCAAGGGCGAGCCGCGCTCCTGGACCGACCACCTACTGTGGCACCACGCCGCGCACACTGTCGACCTGTTCGCCTACCAGGCGGGCAAGATCGTCCAGGCGAACGCGATCCAGGGCCCCGTCAACCCGGATCTGGGCATCGCGATGGACATGTCGATCCAGCTCAAGAGCGAGACCGGGGCGATCTGCACCCTGTCCCTCTCGTTCAACAACAACGGCCCGTTCGGCACGTTCTTCCGCTACATCGGCGACACCGAGACGTACATCGCGCGCTACGACGACCTCTTCAACGGCCGCGACGAGCAGATCGACGTCTCGAAGGTGGCGGTGAGCATGAACGGCATCGAGCTGCAGGACCGCGAGTTCGTCAGCGCGATCCGCGAGGGGCGCGAGCCGAACTCGTCGATCCGCCAGGTCATCGACTGCTACCGCGTGCTCGGCGCGCTTGAGAAGCAGCTGGCGTGAGGCTACCCCCCACCGGTCTGGGCTGTATGTCGCTGAGCCACGCGTACGGCGTCCCCCCGTCGCGTGACGAGGGGCTGGCGCTGCTGCGCGCAGCTCTCGATGAAGGCATCGGGATGCTCGACACGGCAACACTGTACGGCGGCGGCCGCAACGAAGAGCTTGTAGGTGCTGCGATCGCGGGGCGCCGCGACGAGGTCTTCCTGGCGAGTAAGTGCGGGATGGCGTCCGTCGACGGCGTGAAAGTCATCGATGGACGCCCCGATACGCTGCGCGCACAGGTCGATGCTTCGCTGAGCCGCCTTGGCGTCGATTACGTCGACCTGTACTACCTTCACCGGTGGGACAAGAAGGTGCCGATCGGCGATAGCGTCGGCGCGCTGGCCGAGATGGTCGCCGCGGGCAAGATCGGCGCAATCGGCCTGTCCGAGGTGTCGGTCGCGCGACTGCGCGAGGCGCAGTCAATCACCCCTATCGCGGCCGTGCAGAACGAGTACTCGCTGTGGAGTCGCAATGCCGAGCTTGGCATGCTCGACGCCACTCGCGAGGACGGCGTGACCCTGGTTGCGTTTTCGCCGGTCGCAAGGGGTTTCCTCGCCGATGCGATCAAGGACCCAGGTAAGCTGGCCCCAAAAGACATCCGCCGCAGCATGCCGCGCTTCCAGCCCGAGCACTGGGGTGCGAATGCGACGCTGCTGGCCTCCTGGCGTGAGCTGGCTGCGGAGGCCGGTTGCACCCCAGCACAGCTCGCGCTGGTCTGGCTGCTCTCCCGCGGCGATCACGTTCTGCCGATCCCGGGAACAACGAGCGTCGCGCACCTGCGTGAGAACATGGCGGCGGCCGACATCTCTGTCGACGGCGCGCTGCTGACGCGGGCCGGCGAGCTGATTGGCACGGCCACCATCTCTGGCGCGCGATATGCGCCAGCATCTGCTGCCGAAGTAGACGCCGAGACTTTCGAGGATGCCGCATGAGGGCGATCTCGTCGATGGCCACCCGCCACGTTCTCGCCGACCTCGCTGAAGCTGCCGCCGGGGCCGGGCTACCGCTTCTGCAGCTCGAATCCGTAGGCGGAGTGAACGCCGCCCAGCGGGTGACCGCCGGCGAGCCGTTCGACCTTGTGTTCCTCGCCGAGGACGCTCTCCAACGCCTCGCTGCCGAGGGGCACGTCGATCCGGCATCCATCGCCCCGATCGTACTGTCGGAGGTCGCCGTAGGCGTGGCCGCACACAGCGCCGATGCAGCCACATGTTCCGAAGGCACGGCCTTTGCGAATGCCGACGAGCTTCGCGGCGCCCTGCGCGCGGCATTCCGCATCGGATATTCCACCGGACCGAGCGGCACCGAGCTATTGCGAATGATCGACCACTGGGGCATGACCGATGAGGTCAGCGACCGGCTTGTGCAGGCCCGTCCAGGCGTACCCGTGGCGCGCCTGCTCGCCGAGGGAGAGGTCGATCTCGGCCTGCAGCAGCTCAGCGAACTGGTCGGGCAACCCGGCGTGTGCATCCTCGGCGTTCTCCCGGCCGACTGCGCGATTATCACGGTCTTCGCGGGTGCTGTCGCGGCATCCTCCAACAACGCGGCTCGTGCTGCGGAGGTGTTGGCCTTCTTCCGCTCGGACCTCTCGGCATCGATCAAGTCGTCGCACAGTTTTCGCGCGCCCTGAGGCCCTGCCGTGACGGATTGACTGATACGGGTCCTGCAGACGCGGAGGAACCCGTCTTCGGCGACACCGCCGCCGTAGACCTTGACGTTCGCGGCCGGCCAGATTTTCCGCATGTTCGCCTCACCCCACAGCTCGGCGCCCTGGCACAGGACTGCAGGATCGCCATCATGATCGGGCCCTCCTAATAGTCCACTCACAGATCCGCACGTTCCGGCAGCAGGATTCGGCCGGCTCCATGATTGCGGAAGATGCTTTCCGGTAGAGCACGGGCAACCGCGCCACCACAGGGCAGGCAGGAAATGCTGCTCAGGGGCCGATCTGAGGCTGTTTCATGTGCGGAAGGCCCTGGTGGGGGCTTCCGCACACCCGGCACCAAGAATCCCCCTTATGCCCGGCTGAACAGCCCGGTCATTCTGCGACCCACACCCGCAAACAAAAGTAGGCGCGTTGCGTAAGCCCTAGGTCCGGGCGCAGCAACCGACCGATTGGATTTCAGATGGACGTGTATCCGCCGTCGGCGTTGATAACGGATCCCGTCAGTGCGGAGGAGGCATCACTGGACAGGAACAGAACGACATTCGCGATCTCCTCCGGTCGGAGCAGTCGTCCGATGGGTTGCCTGGAAATCATCTGCGAGCGGGTCTCTTCGGGGAGTTGCGCCAGCAGCGGCGTGTCCACGTAACCCGGTGACACCGCATTGAAGCGGATCCCCTCCCGGGCATAGGTCAGCGCAGCGGACCGGGTGAAGTTCGCTACGGCTGCCTTCGCTGCAGAGTAGGCATTGCTGTTCGCCTGGCCCACGTGGGCAAGAATCGAGGCCATGTTGATCACCGACGCGGTCCGGGGATCCGCGACTTCCCTGCGGCATGCCAGGATCGTTGCGACAGCCCATTTGTTGCAGATGGCAACACCCGTGAGGTCGACGTCGATGACGCGTTGCCAATTCAACATGTCGAGCTCGTGTAGCGGTATCTTGACCTCGGGAATGCCGGCGTTGGCTACCAGGATGTCCAAGCCTCCAAAGGTGCGCGCTGCCCCTTCCATCAGGCCGCGCACTGGAGGTTCATCGGTGACATCCGTGCGAATGAATTCGGCTCTGCCCCCACGGGCCAATATTTCATCGACAATCCTCGGGACGCTGCTTCCGATATCGCCGATGGTGACCGCAGCACCGGCATCGGCAAGTTTGCGGGCTATGGCTTCGCCGATTCCGGAAGCCCCACCCGTCACGACCGCGGATCTACCATTGAGCATCCTGTTTCCTTACTCCTTCGAATCTTCGGCTGGGCGTCCTGTCAGGACCGGTAGGGGTCTCAGACGCCGGCCACTCGCGGTACGCCGCGGCCGGCTGCGAGCTTGGTGATGTCCCTTCCGGCCCGGTAGCCGAATACCAGGGCGGGGCCGATGTGGGAGCCATATCCCGGGTAGCCGCCCCCGAAGACGCTGACGGCGGCGGCGCCGACGGCGATGAGGCCGGGAATGGCGGTTCCCTCTTCGGTGGTGACTTCGGAGCGTTCGTTAACGCCGATGCCTGCGAAGGTGCCCAGATCGCCCATCTGGATCTTGGCGGCATAGTAGGGGCCCTTGCCGGCCGGGGCAAGGTTGGGGTTCGGTTTGTGTTCCATGTCGCCGCGGAAGTGGTTGTAGAGAGTGGAGCCGCGGCCGAACGCCGGGTCCTCTCCGCGTTCCGCGGCGGGGTTGAATTCGGCCACTGTTTCCTTGAGCCCTGCGGCGTCGATGCCGAGCTTGCCGGCCAGCTCCGCCAGGGTGTCCCCCTTGACCAGGTAGCCGGTCTTGTAGAAGTAGCCTCGCGGCATCGGCCAGGGCTTGGCGTAGCCAATCCCGTACTTGTGCATCGTCTTCGCGGCGCCGATCACATACCCGAACGTCTTGTTCTCGTCCTTGTTGTGCTCAATCATGGTCCCGCCGAAGTCGTGGTAGCTCAGGGCTTCGTTCCCGAAGCGCTTGCCGTGGCGGTCGACGGCGATCAGGCCCGGCAGGCCGATGGCCCGCAGGTGCGGGAAGAGCCGCTCTTTGCCATTGAGGTATTTGAAGACCGTGACCGGCGCCCAGGACCCCACGCTGAACACCGAATTGTCGATGTGGCCGCCGGCGCTGATCGCCAGGGTGGCGGCGTCACCGCCGTGACCCACTGTGGGCGTGAAGTGGTCGTTGCCGTCGGCGCCGTGCGGGAAGTACTGCTTCCGCAGTTCCTTGTTGCCGGAAAAGCCGCCGGCGGCAAGGATGACACCCAGGCGTGCCTCCACGGCAACGGCGTGCTCTCCCCCGAGAACGGCGCCGGTGATGGTGCCGGCGTCGTCGCGTGTCAGGGACAGTGCCGGCGAGGAATTCCAGAGTCGCACGCCCAGGTCATCGGCGCTTTTCACCATCCGGGTCATCAGCGCGTTGCCGTTGGAACGCAGGACCGGCCGCCGGTAGCGTGCCGCGTCCGCCCAGGTGCGCAGGAGCTTTTTGGCAACGTAGACAAACGATTTGACCGACTGGTTCACATGGAAGAACTCGTTGATGTCCGGGCCCACCTGCGGCATGTAGCCGAAGACGGTGTAGGAGCTCATATAGGGCTGCATCAGGAGCCGCTTGTCCCCCAGCACGCGTGCGTCGACGTCCTGCGGCAGGATTGCCCGGCCGGAGAGTTTCGCGCCGGGCAGGTCCATCTTGTAGTCCGGGGCCTTCTCCGGATAGGTGAACTTCACCTCGGTCTCGTTCTCGAAGAAGGAAATGGCTTCGGGCACGGTGTCCAGGAAGTCACGCACCCCGGCCGCGTTGAACGTTTCCGGCGCGAGGCTGCGCAGGTAGGTCTCCGCTTCCTCGCGGGTATCGCCCTGCTCCAGCCCCTGCTTGTTGCCGGGCACCCAGGCCCAGCCGGCAGAGATCGCCGTCGTGCCGCCGAAGTACTGCTCCTTCTCCGCGACGATCACGTTCAGTCCCTGCGAGGCGGCTTTCAACGCTGCGGCCATACCGGCCACACCGGACCCGATGACGAGGACATCACAAAGGACGGGTTTGCTCATGGTTTTGCTCCGTTCAGTCGGCCGCGCGTCGTTGCGGCAGCCGGGTAGAATGCTTGCCTCCCAGTAGAGCCGGTGACACGGATCACCGCGAGGAGGATTACCATTGAGCGGGAATCCAGAGGAGGATCATGGCCAACTCAGCGTCGGGCGAGTCGATCATCGGCCGCTTCGTGAAGATCGTCAGCGCCTTCGACGACAGCCACGCCTCGATGAGCGTCGCCGAGCTGGGCCGCCGCACCGGCCTCCCCGTGACCACCGCTTACCGTTTGGTGAACGACCTGCTGCTGGAGCGTCTGCTCGACCGGGAGCCGGACGGCAATGTTCACATCGGGACCCGGATGTGGGAGCTGGTCTCGCGCGGTTCCAAGATGGTGGGGTTGCGGGAAGCCGCCCTGCCGTTCATGGAGGACGTCCAGGCCGTGGTCCAGCATTCCACCACCCTGGGCATCCTGGATTCCGATGAGGTCCTGTACATCGAGCGGATCGGCTCGCATTCCACCATTGTAGACATCACAAAAATCGCCGGCCGCCTCCCGCTGCACGCCACGTCCTCGGGGCTGGTGCTGCTGGCCAATGCGACCTCCGAGTACCAGGAGTCCGCGCTGGCCCGGCCCCTGACGAAGTTCACCGAGACCACCCTGACTGACCCTCCCCAGCTGCGCCGCCATCTGGCCGAGATCCGGCAGCGGGGTTACGCCGTGATGCCAGGGGTGATCGTCAAGGAATCCAGCGGCATTGCCGTCCCCGTCTTCGGCCCGGACAACACCGTCGTCGCCGCACTCAGCGTCGTGGTGCCCCGGAACGAGGAGAACGTCCCCGCCCGGGTTCCGGTACTAATGGCCTCCGCACGCGGCATCTCCCGCGCCCTGGGCTGGCGGGGCGAGCTCAAAGGCGCCCTCCGCCAGAGCCGCTGAACGCCGTTTTCCGTTCAACGGCAATCCCGTGGTCCCCATCACAGCCCCCCTGCCACTCTGGCTAGGACGCAGCAAAGAGGCTGCAGGAGTTACGAGGAGCAGACCACATGAACACCACAGCGAACCGCGTGGCCGGTAAGACCGCAATCGTTACCGGCGGTCGGGGCGATCTGGGCGGTGCCACCGCCGCCCTGCTGGCCGAACACGGCGCAAAGGTAGCCAGCCTCGACGTCGCCGGCGTCCCGGCCGCTGCCACCCACGCCGGCGTCAGCCAGTACGACGTCGACGTGACCAGCGAGGACAGCGTCGCCGAGGCGATTCGCCGGGTCAGCGACGACCTGGGCACGCCGGACATCCTGGTGAATGCCGCGGGTATCATCGGCCCGGCCGGCGCATCCCACACCGCCTCCGTCTCCGATTTCGACACCATCTTCAACGTCAACGTCAAGGGCGTCTGGCTGATGACCAAGTACGTGGTGCCGGGAATGATCCACAAGGGTGCCGGCAGCATCGTGAATTTCTCCTCGATCCACGGCATCACCGGCGGCAAGAACGTGCCGCTGTACCACGCCACGAAGGGCGCCGTGCGGCTGCTGAGCAAGTCCGATGCTGCCGCCTACGGCAGCCGCGGCATCCGGGTGAACTCCATCCACCCCGGATCCATGAACACCCGGATGAGCCGCCGCTCCGCCGAGCAGTCCGACATCGGCGCGGAGCAGTACTACAAGCAGTTGGTCGGCTCCAACCCGCTTCCCCGCCAGGGCGAGCCCGATGAAATCGCTTACGGCGTCCTGTACCTGGCCTCCGATGAATCCCGTTTCACCACCGGCTCGGAGCTCGTGATCGACGGCGGCTACACCGCCGTCTGAGGTCTCCGCCCCGGTACTCCGCCGAACCTCGTTCCACGGGGAGGCTGCCCGCCAGCCGCACCTGTACTTCCCTGTTTCCTGAAAGGCCACACCATGAAATTCGTCAATGGAACCGCATCGGAGCGCTACGACGTCGTCGTCGTTGGCTCCGGCGCCGGTGCCCTCACTGCGGCGGCCACCGCAGCCCGAGCCGGCAAGTCCGTCGTTGTCCTGGAGAAGAGCGCCCTGCTGGGCGGGACCTCGGCAGTCTCCGGCGGCATGCTCTGGGTCGCCGACAACCACCACGCGCGTAAAGCCGGCATCACCGATTCGAAGGAAGCGGCCGCCGCGTACGTCCGGGCCGTGGCCCGCGGACGCGGACGCGGGGAGCTCCTGGACGCCGCCCTGGATTACGGGGACCAGATGCTCCGCTTCGTGGAAGCGGAATGTGGCGTGCGCTTCATCTTCCTGGACAAGTTCCCCGACTACCGCCAGGACCTGCCCGGCGCCGTGGAGGGCGGCCGCACGGTCGAGCCCGAGCTGTTCAACTCCAAGGTGGAGCTCGGCGCCCTCACCGCGCACGTCCGCACCGACGGCCGCGCGCCGTTCACCATGCAGGAATACGAAAACTGGGGCGCCTTCACCAGATTCCCCTGGGACGACCTCAACCAGCGCCAGGCCGATGGGCTCGTCGCCAAGGGCCAGGCCCTCGTGTCCATGCTCCTGGCGAGCCTGGTCCGCGACGGCGCAGCCCTCGTCACCGGAGCCCGCGGGCACCGGCTGCGCACCGACGGCAGCCGGGTGACCGGCGTCGAACTCGAATCCGGCGAAGTCTTCCAGGCGAACGACGGCGTCGTGCTGGCCACCGGCGGCTTCGAATGGGACACAGAACTGGCCGACTCAATGCTGGCGTCGCGGCTGTACACCATGTGCTCGCCGCCCTCGAACACCGGTGACGGGCTGCGGATGTCCCAGCGAATCGGGGGCCGGACCCGCGGCACCCGCGAAGCCTGGTGGGCCCCGATGTCCATCACCGGAGACATGCGCGACGGGCAGCCCGTGGGCACCCTCCTCCGCTTCGAGCGCCAAGGCCCGGGATCCCTCATGGTGAACCGGCACGGCCGTCGCTTCGCCAACGAATCCCAGAACTACAACGACCTCGCCCGCTCCCTGCACTCCTGGGACTCCGCCGGGAACCAGACCCTGAATACCCCGGCCCACGTGATTATCGACCACGCCTATCTGGAGCGCTACGGCATCCTGACTCACCGCGCCGGCCAGCCCACACCCGGCTATCTCATCGAGGCGGCGACCCTTGAAGAGCTCGCCCCGAAGATCAACGTTCCCGCGGAAAACCTCACCGCTTCGGTGTCCCGGTTCAACGAGTTCGCCGTCAGGGGTGCGGATCCGGACTTCGGCCGCGGCGAAAGCGCGTACGACAAGTACTGGGGCGACGACGAAAACCCGTACCCGAACCCATCCCTGGCGCCGTTGCTGGCCGGGCCGTTCTACGCCATGGAGGTGGTTAACGGCGCGTTCGGAACCAACGGCGGAATCGCCACCGACGGGCGCGCCCGCGTCCTGGACGTGGACAACGAGCCGATCGAGGGCCTTTACGCCGCCGGCAACGTGACGGAAAACGCTTATGCCGCCGGGTACCCCGGCGCCGGAGCAACGCTTGGCCCGATCATGACCATGGGCTACCTCGCCGGGCGCACCATCGCCGGGCACGATCCAAACTATGTGTCCGGAGCCGCTAATTCGCCGGCCGCCGAACTCGCCGGAGCCCGGTCATGATCCGCCACACTGTCCTGTTCAAGTTCAAACCCGATTTCCCGCCCGCCGACAAGCAGACCTGGATCGACGGACTCGACAGAATGACCGGCAACATCCCCGGCATGCTCAACCTGACCCATGGCCCGGATGTGCTCAATACCGAGCGTTCCTTCGACTACGCCATCGTGGCGGACTTCGAAAACGTCGAGGACATCGCGGTGTACAACACGCACCCGCTGCACGAACCGCTCAAGGCATATTCATTCCCCAACAGCCAGCAGATCCTCTCGGTGGACTTCCACCTCCAGGCTCCCGCGCCAGCTTCCACTCAGACAACGACGTCTTAGGAGATACACATGGACACTGCAACCGCCACGAGCGTGGCCCCGCGAAAGACCCCGGGGAAGGCCGCACTGGCCTCCTTCCTGGGAAGCACGCTGGAATACTACGACTTCTTCATCTACGGGACCGCGGCCGCCCTGGTCTTCCCGCACTTGTTCTTCCCGTCCGACGACCCGGCCATCGGCCTCATCGCAGCCCTGGCCACCTTTGGCGTCGCCTACGTGGCGCGGCCGGTCGGCGGGCTGGTCATGGGCCACTTCGGCGACAAACTGGGCCGCAAGAAGATCCTTCTGCTCACCCTGGGCATCATGGGCCTGGCCTCACTCGGCATCGGGTGCCTCCCCACCTACGAGCAGGTTGGCATGTGGGCCCCGATCCTGCTGGTTGCCGGACGGCTAGCCCAGGGCTTCTCCGCCGGAGCCGAATCTGCCGGCGCCTCCACTCTCACCCTGGAGCATTCACCGGAGGGAAAACGGGGCTTCTTCACCAGCTTCGTGATGACCGGCTACGCCTCCGGCATGGTCCTGGCCACGCTTGTCTTCATTCCGGTCACCGCTATGCCGCAGGACGCCATGATGAGCTGGGGTTGGCGCATCCCGTTCTGGCTCTCCATCGTGGTTCTCGCGATCGCCTACTGGGTCCGAACCCACCTGGACGAAACCCCGGTATTCGAGGAGGCCCAGGAGCACCAGAAGGTTGCCCCGATGCCGGTCAAGGAAGTCCTCAAATTCCAGGCACCGGATGTGCTGCGCGTGGTGGGCATGTCCATCATGTCCGTGATGCAGACCATCTTCACGGTCTTCGGCCTGGCCTACGCCACCTCCACGGCAGGCTTCGACCGGGCTTCCATCCTGACCGTCAATGCCATCGCGATCGGCCTGTCCATGTTCGCCATGCCGCTCGCCGCGAGGCTGTCGGACCGGATCGGTCGGCGCCCGCTGCTGCTGACCGCCGCGATCGGCTGCTCCATCACGATCTACTTGTACTTCATGGCCCTGTCCTCGGGCAACATCGTCCTGGTCTTCCTGGCCGCATTCCTGAACATCACGGTGCTGTACTCCGGCTTCAACGGCATCTGGCCCTCGTTCTTCGCCGAGCAGTTCGCCGCTCCCGTGCGCTACACCGGCATGGCGATGGGCAATCAACTCGGTTTGGTCCTGGCCGGTTTCGCCCCGATGATAGCCGGCATGTTGCTGGCTCCGGGCGTAACTGGCTGGCTCCCCGTGGCCGTATTTGGAACGGTCTGCATGCTCATCGCAGGAGCGTGTGTGTTCTATTCCCGAGAAACAGCGAAGACACCCATCCATGAACTGGGCGCCCCGTACCTCGCCGGAACGGCCCTACGCCGCGAACAGCACGCTGAGGAAAAGCTCGCAAGCCCACTCCACTAGCCTGGATCGACCAGCGCAGCGATGCGACGACGTTCGCCATCACTACATTTCCGATGCTGGGTGGGCCGCAAGGGAATTGCACTTCCAAAAGCCAGACTCTCAATTCGAGTCCGACCTTGGGGGTGCAGTTCCCTTTTCATGGCATATCCACTTGGGTTCCGGATTCCTAATGATGCCCACACATGTCCGACGGCAGACACGTACCTCCGTGCGTGCCCCGCACCCGACGCCGGAACCCTCCGGACAACACGCACAGCTAAGCACCTGACCCTTCAGCAAGCCGCCGACGCCCTCCACGTCTGGCCCACCGCCCTGTCCCGCCTGGAATGCGGACTCAGCCGGGATGATGTCTTCCACCAGCGCTACGAAACCTGGCTCAGAGAACATTGACGTGTATAGGAGCATCAATGTACACACCTCCAATTCGCCCTTCTGAGTACCCCGAACGACAAACTGCACTCCCATTGAGGGAGCGTTGCTCCGTTGGGCTGAAACGGCTTGGACTGCTCGGACCGGTCCACTCCGGCCGGGCTCCTGGGTATGTTGCCGGCAAAGGCCGGAACATTCAGCAGCTATCGGCTGACGAGATGCGAGGCAATGGTCCCCGCGCTGTCCTCCAACGAAACGTCACCGGCCGCCGCCCCACGACGCGATCAAATGCCGCATCGGTGGTGAAATCATGCCGGTAGCCGTTGATCCAGGACATCAGATCCATGAGCGTCCACGCCGTGCGCTTGTTGCCGTCGATCATCGCGGGGAACCGCGCCACCGACTCCATGAGAGCCGCCGCCCTAGTGGATAGCTGCGGATAGGCTTCCACACTCACAAGACCAGCAGGTGCACACGCCACCGGGCATCTGTGTGCAGTCTCCTTCGGAAAATGGCAGCTCAACAAAGTCTTCCCGATCCCGACAGTGTCATGTACCATTGCACATATGATGTGACACAGCCCACAGGGACTGTGTTTACCTAGTCCACACATGGAAGATCGCAATGACCCTTTCAGAAATCGCGAACGGCAAGCTCGCCCCCCGTACCGGCATCAGGCTGGACAATATCTCAAAGCGTTATGGCGACCACGTCGTCCTCGACGATGTCTCCCTGCACGTCGAACCCGGGACGGTAACGGCGCTCATTGGCCCCTCCGGCGCCGGAAAGAGCACATTCCTTCGGTGCATCAACCTCTTGGAACGGCCCGACGCCGGCACCATCCAGGTAGGCGAACACACCATTCAGCCGGGCAAAGACGTCAACGCCCGTGACCTTGCCGCGCTGCGGCGCACGGTTGGCATGGTGTTTCAGTCCTTCAACCTTTTTCCGCATATGTCCGCGCTAAAGAACATCAGCTTTCCGCAGCAGAAGGTACTCGGCCGCACCAAGGAAGAGGCCGATGAACGTTCGTTGCAGTTGCTTGAGCGGGTAGGACTGAAGGAGAAGGCAGGCCAGCACCCTGGCCGGTGCTCCGGAGGTCAGCAGCAGCGCATTGCCATCGCCCGGGCTCTGGCCCTGGACCCGGGCATCATGCTCTTCGATGAACCGACGTCAGCCCTCGACCCCGAAGTGGGGCTCGAGGTCCTGGCCGTGATGCGCGAACTGGCAGCAGATGGGATGACGATGATCGTTGTAACCCACGAGATGCAGTTCGCCCGTGACGTCTCGGACAAGCTTGTCGTGATGGCCGACTGCAAGATCATTGAGCAAGGCAATCCGCGGGCCATCATGAGCGATCCACAGGAGGCCCGTACCCGCCGCTTCCTGCGCGCCGTGCTGGAGCGCTGACATGGATGCGCTCTCCGCCGTCCTACAGGGGCTGCCCATGACCCTGGGGCTGACGCTGTCGGCGTTCGCCATCGGCATTGTGGGTGCCGTTCCCCTCGCCATCGGACTGTCATCATCAAATTTGCCGGTGAGGCTGGCCTCCCGGCTCTTCGTTGACCTTGTCCGGGGAGTGCCGATCATCGTGTGGCTGTTCCTGCTCAAGTTCGGCATCCAAATCGGCACCTTCAAGTTCAGCCCGATCAGTGCGGCCATCGCAGGCCTCGGTATTGTCTCCGTGGCCTACCTCGCCGAGATCCTTCGGGGCGGTCTGCAGTCTGTCCCCCGCGGTCAGGGCGAGGCGTCACACGCCCTGGGGCTGGCCCCGGCCGCCACGTTCTTCGGTGTGCTGGCCCCCCAAGCTTTCCGCACCGTTTCCCCGTCCATTGCGACCTATCTGACCGGCCTGCTGAAGGACTCCTCGATCGCCTCGACGATCATCGTCACCGAGATGGTGTTCCAGTCCCAGGCCTTCGCACGGCAGCACCCCACGGTCGAGGGGATCCTGCCCTACATCATCGTGGGCGTCCTCTACATCGTGCTTAGCCTGCCGGTCGCCTATCTGTCCCGTCGACTCGACTCCCGCATGAGGAAGGCCATCTACGTATGACTTGGCTTACAGAATGGGTGGGCTACCTCCCGCAAATGATGTCCGGCCTCGGCGTCAGCCTCCTGATCGCAGGCATCTCAATCCTCTTCGGCTATCCGCTGGGTCTGGGCCTCAGCCTCATGGTGACCGCCAAGAACGTGGCCGTCCGGACTCTCGGACTCGCCGTCGTCGAGATTGGCCGCGGCGCACCGGCCCTGGTGATCCTCTACCTCTTCTACTACGGACTGCCGAAGTTCGGGATCGCATTTGAGAGCATCACAGCCGCATGCCTCGCCCTCACCTGGAACTCGGCAGCGTACTCGAGCGAGATCATGCGAGCTGGACTCCAGTCCGTAGCCCGAGGACAGCAGGAGGCCTCCAGCGCCTTAGGTCTGGCGCAGCGCGACACCTTCTTCCGGGTCATCATGCCGCAAGGCATGCGGTCAGCGATCCCCGGACTCATGGGCGTCGCAATCCAGGTATTCCAGGGCACGTCGCTGGCTTACGGCATCGCCGTCCCCGAATTGATGAAGACGGCCTACAACATCGGCAGCCAAGACTTCAACTACCTGCAAATCTTCACGCTCGCTGGCCTCTGCTACGCCGCCATCTCGATGCCGGCCACGTGGATCACCGTCTTCTTCGAGAAGCGCATGGGCCGCCACGCCTGACCGTTCCACTCCAACTACTCAGCACCATCCCCAACACACCCAGGAGGAACCATGAAAACGCACCACCTCAAGACCGTCGGCATCCTGACTGCCACCGCGATCGCCCTCGGCCTCGGACTGACGGCGTGCGGCGGATCCACGAATGCGAGCACAGCGTCGTGCACACCCAAGCATTCGGGAATCCAGACCGTCACCCCGGGCAAGATCACTGTGGGCGTCATCGATATCCCGCCGTTCAGCAGCTACAACAGCGGCAAGCCCAACGGCATCGACATCGCGATCGTCAACAAGATCGCCAAGGACGAGTGCCTTGAACCGACCTACCAGCAGGCCACTTACGCGGATGCCGTCCAGTCCATTTCCGGTGGCA
This sequence comes from Arthrobacter sp. P1_H7, assembly GCF_056405215.1. Taxonomy (NCBI): domain Bacteria; kingdom Bacillati; phylum Actinomycetota; class Actinomycetes; order Micrococcales; family Micrococcaceae; genus Arthrobacter; species Arthrobacter sp. P1_H7. The sequence goes on from NZ_JBFUCO010000008.1 coordinate 86,605, forward strand.
ACATCGACCTCGCCGTCGGCACGATCGACGCAACCGAGAAGCGCCTCAAGGCTGTTGACTTCTCCGCCTCCACATATCTGGATGGCATGGGCATCGTCTCGAAGACCGGCGCGACCACCGTCGCAGACCTCGAGAAGATGAACAAGGTCGGCACGATCGACGGCTACCTGTGGGTTGAAGACCTCAAAAAGATCCTGGGCGAAAAGCTTGCCACCTACCCAAGCAGTGTCGAGCTCAAGGCCGACTTCGACGCCGGCCGACTCGACGCGGACGTCGACGCCTATGGCGTGCAGGTGCTCCAGTTCAAGGATGTCGCCGGCGTCATGGTGGCGCTTGCAAATGAGAAGCCGGACCCGCGGGTAGGGGCAATCGCCAACGCACCCGAAGCCGCTTTCCCGATGACCAAGGGCAACGAGAGCCTGCGCGAAGCGCTCGACGCCGGCATCACGGAGCAGCGCGCGGATGGCACCATCACCAAGCTCCTGACCGACGCCGGCCTGTCCGACGGGCTCGGGAAAGTTGCCTCGAAGCAGTACGTCGTTCCCGCAAGCTGACTCTTCCGACCGACCCAGGGTGCCCGGCTTCGGCCCGGCACCACATTTAAAACCACCTGTGCAATGTCACATGGTAGACTAGCTGTGAGGCTGCTCACGGCAATACAAAGCGGCGCCGCGTGTGCCCCACGAAAGGACATCATCATGACCGAAACCCGCAAGCCGTGGCACGGCGTACTCGTCGCGACAGCACTGCCGTTCAACGACGACCTGAGCATCGACTACGACGCCTATGCCGAGCATGTCCGGTTCCTGGCCAGTGCAGGCTGCGACGGCGTAGCCCCCAACGGCTCCCTGGGCGAATACCAGACCCTGAGCGAGGAAGAGCGCGCCCGCGTGATCACGACGGCGGTCGAGGCGGCGCCCGAGGGCTTCACCGTTATGGCAGGAGTCGGCGCCTACGGCGGGCTGCAGACGCTGAAGTGGGCGGAGCAGGCCGCCGAGGCTGGAGCCACCTCGCTGATGCTGCTCCCTCCGAACGCCTACCGGGCCAACGACGACGAAGTGGTGGACCACTACCGCCGCGCTGCGGCCGTCGGGCTGCCCATCGTGGCATACAACAACCCCATCGACACCAAGGTAGACCTCACCCCGCAGCTCATTGCCCGTCTTCACGGCGAAGGCCTCATTGTCGGCGTCAAGGAATTCACCGGCGATGTGCGCCGCGCCTACGAAATCAAGGAGCTCGCACCCGAGGTCGATTTGCTCATCGGAACGGACGACACAGTAGTCGAGATGGGCCTGGCCGGTGCCGTCGGTTGGGTGTCCGGCTACCCCAACGCAATTCCGGAGTCCACCCTCGAGCTCTACCGGCTCTCCACCTCAGGCGATCTCTCGGATCTGGTGCGCGCCCGTGAGATCTACCGTGACCTGCACTCCCTGCTGCGCTGGGACAGCAAGACGGAATTCGTCCAGTCCATCAAGCTGTCCATGGACGTCGTGGGCCTGCGCGGAGGCGTCTGCCGGCCGCCGCGGGGACCGCTCACCGCAGCTGTGCGCGACGCCGTCATCCGCGACACCAAGGCGGCCCTCGCCAAGGGCTACAAGTAACCGCAGGTCCACGCCAGATTCCAGGCCACGCCTGCTTCCCGGTGCGGCACCACGTGCCGCACCGGGAACCGACACCACAGGATCCCAAGGAGTAACCGATGAGAACCAACCGCATTTTCCACGCCGTGGACTCGCATACCGAGGGCATGCCCACGCGCGTCATCACGGGCGGCATCGGGACGATCCCCGGCGCCACCATGGCGGAGCGCCGCCTGTGGTTCATGGAGCACAGCGATTGGATCCGCACCCTCCTCATGACCGAGCCGCGCGGCCACGCTTCCATGAGCGGGGCAATCCTCCAACCGCCAACGCGGCCGGATGCGGACTTCGGCGTCCTCTTCATTGAAGTGTCCGGGCTCCTGCCCATGTGCGGGCACGGCACTATCGGCGTCGCGACCGTGCTGGTGGAGACCGGAATGGTCGAGGTGCTCGAGCCGGTCACCACCGTACGACTGGACACCCCGGCTGGCCTCGTGATCGCCGAGGTATCTGTCGAGGACGGGAGGGCGGCGTCGGTCACGCTGCGCAACGTCCCTTCCTTCGTGGACCGGCTCGATGCCACGGTAGAAGTCCCCGGCTTCGGCCCCGTAGCCTATGACTTGGCCTTCGGCGGAAACTTCTATGCGATCGTAGACCTTGACAGCCTGGGACTGCCCTTTGAGCGCTCGCGCAAGGATGACATCCTCAAGGCTGGCCTGGAGATCATGGACGCTATTAACGCCGCGGACGAACCCGTGCACCCCGAGCGTGCGGACATCCGTGGCTGCCACCACGTCTACCTCAAGGCCCCAGGCTCCACCGCCGAGCACTCCCGCCACGCCATGGCCATCCATCCCGGCTGGTTCGACCGCTCCCCCTGCGGCACTGGCACCAGCGCCAGGATGGCTCAGCTTCACGCCCGCGGCGAGCTCGCCCTGGGCGCCGACTTCGTCAACGAGTCCTACATCGGTTCGCGCTTCACCGGCCGACTGATCGAAGAGACCGAGGTGGCCGGCCGCCCGGCAGTTGTCCCAACAGTGACAGGCAGTGCCTGGCTAACCGGCACGGCCCAGTACTTCCTGGACCCCACCGATCCTTTCCCCGCGGGGTTCCTGCTGTGAGTCCTCTCTACTTTGATGCGGCGGCCGKGCGCMCGGCCGCCCCGTGGGCTACAGCGATCGCGGCCCTGGAGCGTGCTCTCCGGAACGGCGTGAATCCGGAGGAGGACAGCCCGAGGCTCTTCAGCCCAGCCCCGGGCGGGGAGTTTCTCCTCATGCCAGCAGTCGGCCACAGCTACAGCGGCATCAAGGCCCTCACCGTTGCCCCGGGCAACCCCGCGCGCGGACTGGAGAAGATCCAGGGCATCTATCTCCTCGTCGACTCCGACACCCTGGCGCCATTGGCTGTGATGGACGGCAACGAACTCACCGCGGTCCGCACGCCCGCCACGACGCTCCTGGCCGTAAAACACATCCTGGGCGCCTCGCCCGCCGACACCCCCGAGGCTCCCCGTGTGCTCGTGTTCGGCGCCGGAACCCAGGCGCTCAACCACATTCGCGCGGCGCACGCGGTCATCCCTGGTGCAATGTTTGCAGTGGTTGGCCAGCGCTCCGAGCGCGTGCGGACGCTCATAGCGCAGCTCACCGCCGAGGACATCGAGGTCCGCCCGGGAACCGTCGCGGAGGTACCCGCCGCGGACATCGTGCTGTGCACGACTTCTTCGCGCACTCCGCTCTTCGACGGCAATCTGGTGGCCCCCGGGGCCGTGGTCGCCGCGGTGGGTCAGCACGGGCTGGACGCGCGCGAGGTCGACTCCGCACTCGTGCGCCGCAGCGACGTCGTCGTGGAGGGACGAGCATCGGCCTGGCGCGAGGCCGGAGACCTCATCCCGGCCCGTACCGTCCAGGAGTGGGAAGCCATCTGTCCCGCCAACCTTCAAGATCTGGTTACTGGACGGTTCAATCGCACGCCCGGCCGCCCCTGCCTGTACACCGGTGTTGGCATGGCATGGGAAGACCTCGTCACGGCCGCCGTCGTGTATGAAGGAGGCACCACGCCATGAAGACCGCACAAGGAGCTCACACTGTGTTTGCCAATAACGAAGTCCCGATAGCACCGCTCGGCCGCCAGTACAGCCTCCGCGAGTCCGTCACTGAGTCTCTGCGCACCGCCATCATCGCCGGCACGCTCAAGGAAGGCACCCTGTACTCGGCGCCCGCCCTGGCCGCGGCCTTCGGTGTCTCAGCCACGCCCGTGCGGGAAGCCATGATGGACCTGACCCGTGAAGGCCTGGTCGAGACGATGAAGAACAAGGGATTCCGCATCACCAGCATGAGCGACCGTGAGCTCGACGAGATCACAGAGATCCGGCTGCTCCTTGAGCCTCCGGTGATGGCGGACATTGCCGGGACGATCCCGCCCTCAGGCATCGTGGCACTTCGCTCGATGGCGGACGCCATCGTCGACGCCGCGCGCGAAGGGGACCTGACCAAGTACCTGGCTGCTGACCGCGATTTCCATGCCGAGCTTCTACGTTTCGCCGGCAACAACCAGCTCGTTGAGCTCGCGACGAGTCTTCGCGTGCGCACCCGGATGTACGGTCTCAAAACGCTGAGCGAGAGCAACCGCCTGGCCGACTCGGCCCAAGAACACCATGAGCTGCTCAACCTCATTGAATCAGGCGACGGAGCTGCGGCACGCGAGTTCATGCGCCGCCACATCGGCCATGCCCGCGGCATCTGGGCAACAGGCGAGCACGAAGAACCACACCAGGGGCAACAGCCATGAACGCAGCCAGCGACGTACTCGTCATTGGCGCCGGAGTCATCGGTGCTGCCACTGCCTACTTCGCCGCACAACAAGGCCTGACCGTCACAGTCCTGGACAAGGGCCTGCCGGCCAGCGGCACTTCCTCCGCATGCGAGGGGAACATCCTCGTCTCGGACAAGGAACTCGGCCCCGAACTCGAACTGACACGCTACTCCCTCGGGGTCTGGCATGGAGACCTCAGCGAACACAAGAAGCTCTGGGAGTTTGAGTCCAAGGGCGGAATCATAGTGGCCTCCCGCGAAAGCAGTCTCGCATCCCTTCACCGCATCATGACTATCCAGACCGGCTACGGCGTCGCCGTCGAGGAGCTCGACCGCGACGCGCTCCGGGAAGCCGAACCACATATTTCCCCCAAGGCCCTTGGTGGGGCCAGCTACCCTGAGGACTGCCAGGTCCAGCCGATGCTCGTCGCGGCCCACCTCGTCCGGCTTGCAACCGAGGCCGGGGCGCGCTTCTTGGCCGAGACGCCCGTGACCGGGTTCCTGCGCAGCGGGGACCGCGTCACCGGCGTGCGGACCACTCGCGGTGACTTCGCCGCTGGTGCCGTCGTGAACTGCACCGGCACCTGGGCGGGGGAACTCGCCGCCCTGGCCGGCGTCAACGTTCCGGTCTTGCCCAGACGAGGGTTCGTCTTGGTCACCGAGCCGCTCCCGCCGATGGTCCACCACAAAGTCTATGCGGCGGAATACATCGACAACGTAGGCAGTTCAGACGCCGGGCTGCAGGCTTCGCCGGTGGTTGAGAGCACCCCCGGGGGAACCATCCTGATCGGCTCGACGCGGGAGCGCGTGGGCTTTGACCGTTCGGTGAGCACCAGCGCACTGCGCCTGCTTGCCCGCGACGCGACCGCTCTCTTCCCTTTTCTTGAAGACGTCAAGGCCATCCGCCACTACCACGGCTTCCGCCCATACTGCCCGGACCATCTGCCAGTGATCGGACACGATGAGCGCGCCCCCGGGCTATGGCACGCCGCCGGGCATGAGGGCGCCGGCATCGGCCTGTCCGCCGGAACCGGCAAGCTCCTGGCCCAGGCCCTCGCCGGCCAGTCCCCGGATCTAGACCTTTCCCCCTTCGCGCCGGCCCGCTTCGGCTCGCCGGCCGATCCCACCCCGACACATCACCAGGAGGCTACCGCATGAGCACCCAGGCACAGAGCGCGGCAGAGACGCCCGGCGGGTCCACCGATGAACTAACCCTCCACTTCGACGGCCGCCCGCTCAAGGCTGTACCTGGCCAGAGCGTCGGCGCCGCCCTGGCCGGCCATGGCATCACCGCCTGGCGGAGCACGCGCAAGGGAGAGAGGCCGCGGGGGCTATTCTGCGGAATCGGCGTGTGCTTCGACTGCCTTGTCACCGTCAACGGCGCAGCCAACCAGCGTGCGTGCCTCGTTGAAGTAAGTGATGGCATGCAGATTGACGGCTCATACCCTCATGCTGAGGGAGGCCGTCCGTGAGCCCTGGCGAGGCTGGCAGCCTCGTAAAGGCTGACGTAGCCGTCGTGGGCGCCGGACCCGCCGGCCTGGCCGCGGCCGTCGCGGCCGCCGAGGCAGGTGCCCTGGTCGCAGTTGTGGACGCCGGCGCCCAGCCGGGCGGGCAGTTCTGGCGTCATCGCCCCGAGACCGTAGTGCCGGAGCCAGACGGTGCCGGGCACCATGGCTGGCGCAAATACGTTGACCTCCGTGCCCGCTTCGACACGGCGCGCCGTCGTGGGCAAATCACCTATCTTCCCGGCCTTCAGGTCTGGATGCCGGAGAAGAACGATGCCGGCTTCACCCTGCGCACGACGCCAACTGTGGCCGGGGCAAGATCCGGAGACGCGTCCGGAAACGGCCCAGCGGGCGCCGGCGTCGGCGTCGGGCGGACAGTCGTCGCGCGCCGTCTGGTGCTGTGCCCGGGAGGCTACGACCGGCAGCTGCCGGTCCCCGGCTGGGAGCTGCCCGGGGTCATGGCCGCCGGAGGCATCCAGGCCTTCCTGAAAGGAAACGGAACACTGCCAGGTGGCAGATTCGTCGTCGCCGGCACCGGCCCGTTCCTGCTCCCGGTGGCGGCCGGAATCGCGGAAGCCGGCGGCCAGGTCCTTGCTGTGCTCGAGTCCTCCTCCCCGACAGCATGGCTGCCGCATCTGCGCGCGGCCGCCCGAGTTCCCGAGAAGGCCCTTGAAGGGGCCGAGTACGCAGCAGTGTTTGCCCGGCACCGGATCCCGTACCGCACCCGCAGCATCGTCACCGAGATCCTCGGCCAGGACCGTGCCTCAGGGGTGCGGACGGCCAAGGTCGATGCCGGCGGCAGGGTCCGCCCCGGCACCGAACGCGTCTACGACGACGTCGATGTGGTCGGCTTCGGCTGGGGCTTCACTCCCCAGATGGAACTGCCCGTAGCCCTCGGGGCCGGTACCAGGCTCGACGCCGATGGCTCCCTTGTCGGCATCGTCGATGAGCGTCAGGAGTCCAGCATCCCCGGCCTGTTCCTGGCGGGGGAAGTAACCGGCGTGGGAGGGGCATCCCTGGCCGTATTTGAAGGTCTCACGGCAGGCGCGGCGGCAGCCCGGGAGCCCGGCGCGAGGGCCTACGCCGAACCGTCCCGCGCCGCACGCCATCGGCGCTTCGCCGAGGCCATGCACAGGGCCCACCCGGTGCCCGCCGCTTGGCAGGAATGGCTCACACCTGACACGACCGTGTGCCGGTGCGAGGAGGTCACGGCCGGCCAGATCACCGAGGCCCGGGAAACGGTTGAGGCCCACGACAGCCGCAGCCTAAAATCCTTCACCCGTGCCGGCATGGGCTGGTGCCAGGGCAGGGTCTGCGGTTTCGCGGCAGCCTGTCTTGGAGCCGGGCCGGGTGCTACGGCCTCCGCCCAGTCCCTGAATGACGCCGCCAAGAGACCGCTCGGCGCGCCCGTCAGCATCGGCGAACTCGCCTCCCTCGAAATTGCAGACAACTGAATCGCACACCACAGAACCCCGTCCCGGAAGGACACCGCACATGACCGCGATCGCCCCCGCCATAGTAGCGCCCACCACCGCTGCGGAACTTGAGTCGCTCCTCGCCGCGGCGCATAAGGCCGCCGCGCCGCTCGCGGCCTTGCACCCGGCCGAACGCGCCACCCTGCTCGACAGCGTGGCAGACGCCCTCGACGCAGCGGCAGACGAGCTGATCCCGGTGGCCGAACGCGAGACCCACCTGCCCGAGGCCCGGCTCCGGGGCGAGCTGAAGCGCACCACCTTCCAGCTGCGCCTCTTCGGAGAGGTGCTCCGAGATGGCGCCTACCTGGACGCCCGTGTCGACCACGCCGACGCCGACTGGCCCATGGGCGCGCCGCGGCCCGACCTGCGCCGCATGCTGGTGCCCTTGGGCCCGATCGTCGTGTTCGCGGCCAGCAACTTTCCCTTCGCGTTTTCGGTGGCAGGCGGCGACACCGCCTCCGCCCTTGCCGCGGGCAGTCCGGTGCTGCTCAAGGCCCATTCCGGGCACCCGGGTCTCTCCCGGATGACCGGCGAGGTGGTCACCACTGCCCTCAGCGCTGCGGGAGCACCAGTGGGCGCGTTCGCTCTGATCACCGGTACCGCCGCGGGCTCCACGGCGTTGCGGGACGCCCGGGTCAAAGCCGGAGCCTTCACCGGCTCCATCCCCGGCGGACGGGCACTCTTCGACATCGCAAGCTCCCGGCCCGAACCGATCCCCTTCTTCGGCGAGCTGGGCAGCAACAACCCGGCATTCGTCACCAAGGCCGCAGCCGAGGAACGTTGCGCGGAGATCGCGGAAGGGTTCCTTGGGTCCTTCACCCTGGGTGCCGGGCAGTTCTGCACCAAGCCCGGCATGCTGTTCGTCCCTGCCGGCTCGGGTGTCGTGGAGGCACTGCGTACTGCCACCCTGCCGCCTTCCGCTCCACTGCTCAACGAACGGATCCAGTCCGGCTACGCCGCGGTGCTCGCTGGCCTGCAGGACAACCCCCGCATCGACGTCCTGGCCCAGGGCCCTACGCCTCTGGCCGCCCCTCCCGGCCCTACCATCCTGCTCACAACAGCCGCGGACGTGCTTGCTGAGCCGCAAACGCTCCAGACCGAATGCTTCGGCCCGGCGGCCGTCGTTGTGACATACGACGACGAATCTCAGCTCCCGGAACTCGCCGAGACCTTCGAAGGGCAGCTGACCGCCACGATTCAGGGCATGGAATCCTGCAATGTTGCAGACCTGGTAGAAGTCCTCGCCCGCAAGGCCGGGCGCGTGGTCTGGAACCAGTGGCCCACAGGCGTCTCGGTCACCTACGCCCAGCAGCACGGCGGTCCCTATCCGGCCACGACCGCTGTGGGCAGTACTTCCGTCGGCACCGCCGCAATCGAACGCTTCCTCCGACCCGTCGCGTACCAGGGCTTCCCGCAGCAGCTGCTGCCCGACGCCCTGCGCGAGGAAAACCCGCTCGGACTGCCGCGCCTCGTAGACGGCCGCCGGAACGGGTAGCCGCACCAAGCCATCAGCATTCAATGGATGGCGGAGTGCGCCACCTTACACATCGGGCCACCCTGCAGGGATACCCAATGGACGTCCAAAAACACCGGGCACGGAGCCGGCCCTCTTCCTCTGCACGAGCATCGCGAAAGGGACTGACTGATGATTGCTTCAAACTGGCTGCACGCGGCCACCTCGCAGCTTGCGCGCTGGCGCCGACCGCGGGCCAGCCCGGGACAAGAGATCCTTAGGCAACGCCTCGATGGCGATGACCCCTTCTGGTGGATACTCGCCGGCGGGACCCACGTTCCGGGATTCGGTGCCCATGCTGGAAAGCAGCCGGGGAACGGAGTGCCCGTCCCCCGCAAAGATCGCCGGTGAAGTTGGTGCGGGCCGTTCAACCAGTTCCAAACAAACAATTCGCTGCAACAACAAGAACACCACAAATGCGGGACGGGCCCCTGTGCCCCGCATTGAGGTGGAGATGGGAAGCAAATTCATATGACTTCAACAGACGCCACCACCCGTTCCATGCCCGCACCCCTTGGGCAGGACCCCCGGCTGCCGAAGCTGGCCAACGTGCCGGCGTTCACCGAATATATGCGACAGGGTTGGGCCACGCCGGACCGGACCCCGCCCGTCGTGGCCGGGGCGGCTGCGGCTGCAGCGGAGCACCGGGTCCGGGCCTCCGAGGCGTTCCGCGGGCGGGTGCTGGTCATCGGCGCCGGCAACGCCCCGGTCCGGGCCAATGACACCTACTACGATTTCCGTCCCGACTCCGATTTCTACTGGCTGACCGGGGCCTCCATTGAAGGCGCTGTGCTGGTCATGGTGCCCTCCGGCGCCTCCCACGACGCCACGCTGTTCATCCCGGCCCCGCTCTACGCGGACACCTCCGGCTTCTTCACCAATGCCGCACACGGCGAAATGTGGGTGGGCTCGGCCCCAAACTTCTCCGACTGGGCCGATGCGCTCTCCCTGCCCGTCAAGCCGCTGGCCGAGCTGGACGCCGGCATCTCCGCCGCCCAGCGGGCCGGGTCCGCGGCACTGGCCGCCGGGGCCGTGCCGGCCGATGTGTGCAGCCGCCACGGCATCGACGCCGGCGCCGAGTTGGGCAGGGTGCTCTCCACCCTGCGCATGGTGAAGGACGACTGGGAGATTGCCCAGCTGCGCGAAGCCGTTGACCACACGGTTGACGGCTTTGCCGCCGTCGTCCGCGAGGTCCCCACCGCCATCAAGCGGGGCGGGGAACGCTGGCTGCAGGGCACCTTTGACCGCCACGCCCGCACCCACGGCAACGGCGTCGGCTACGCCACAATTGTCGGCAGCGGCAAGCACGCCCCCACCCTGCACTGGGTGCGGTGCGACGGCCCCGTCCTGGAGGACGAGGTGCTGCTGCTGGACATGGGTGTGGAAACCAACAGTTTCTACACTGCCGACGTCACGCGGACCTTCCCGGGTTCGGGTACGTTCAGTCCCGTCCAGCGCCAGGTCCACGACCTCGTGGAAAAGTCGCACCGGGCCGGGCTGGCCCAGGTGGGGCCGGGCAGGTACTTTGCCGACTTCCACCAGGCATGCATGGAGGTCATCGCCAACGGCCTGCACGACTGGGGCCTGCTGCCGGTCTCCGTGGACGAGGCGCTGTCCCCGGCGGGCCAGCACCACCGCCGCTACCTGGTGTGCGGTGTGGGCCACCACCTGGGCCTGGACTGCCACGACTGCGCGCAGTCCAGCTACGAAAGCTACCAGGGTGCCCCGATGGTGCCGGGCATGGTGCTGACGGTGGAGCCGGGGCTGTACTTCCACGGACACGACCTCACCGTGCCACCGGAACTGCGCGGCATCGGTGTCCGGCTGGAGGACGACATTGTGGTGACAGCGTCCGGTTCCGACGTCATCTCCGACGCCCTGCCGCTGGATGCCACAGGAATTGAAGCATGGATGAAGTTGGCACAGCAAACCTCAGGTTCACGGTAGCTCCGCAACATCGTGAAGACCCAAGTGCCGGAGTGAGCTGCCGCGGAGATCTCGGACGGTAGGCCCTCATGAAATGGGGGCCTACCGAAAGTAGAGATCAGCATGACCGCACCTAGGCGATTTACCCAGGAGTTCAAGGGCGAGCTGTGCCGCGAGGTGATCAACACGTCCGAGCCGGTCAAGGACGTGGCCACCGTGTACAGTGTCGCCCCGAGAGGCTCCGCAACTGGCTGATCAAGTAAGTAGAATCCAGGGAAGTATCTCATGGAATCTAAATGCCTCTGACCTGCGGAAACACTGTGCCCGAGGTGGGACTCGAACTGCATTCCCTCCCCCGCAAACCCTGGGAAGTCCCGGAAACATGCGGAATCCGGCCCGATCCGACCCCGGTACAGCCCGGTCCGAAGCCCAGGGTGTGCACATTGTGCACACCCTCCTTTTGCCCACTTCGGCGCCCCCCCCAACCCAAGGGCCACATATGCCTGGGACCAATCCCAATGGCCAGTACGCTCGTCCAGCGATGATAATCCGTCCTCCCCGATCGGTGTGACGGGTTTCCCCCGGTGCGAGAATGTCTGCATGCTCACCTTCCTGGAGACTGAACGACTTCTGCTCCGGCAGTTCACTCCGGACGATGCCGGACTACTTGTGGAACTGGACAGCGATCCGCGCGTGATGCGGTACATCACCGGCGGTATCCCCACCCCCCGGGGCGAGATAGAAGGCGACTTCCTCCCGGCATTCCTCGACTACTATCAGCGCTTTCCCGGCTACGGGTTCTGGGCCGCGCTCGAGAAGACGACCGGGGAATTCCTCGGCTGGTTCCACTTCCGGCCGGGCCCCGACGATCCACAAGATCAGCCGGA
>NZ_JBFUCO010000009.1:0-162990 GCF_056405215.1 Arthrobacter sp. P1_H7
CGCCGCCAAGATGGCGCTGTGGGGCGACGGCACGCACCGGGTCTCCCTGGACGAGGTCATCGTGACCATGCGCGAAACCGGCAAGGACATGAGCTCCAAGTACAAGGAAACCGCAATGGGCGGCCTCGCCGTCAACGTCGTGGAGTGCTAGGAAGCTGGCCCCGGCCGGCTGGGGCTGACGTGGCCGGACTCTGCCCCAGCTGCGCAGGCGCTAGTTGTACAGCCCCCAGCTGTACAGGAGCTAGTTGTGCAGCGCCGCCCAGAGGTTCAGCGAGGACGCGTACACGATCCACGACAGGTAGGGCAGCATCAGCAGTCCTGCCGTCCGGCTGATCGGCCCGAAGAGCACCACCGTCACGGCCACGGCCACGGCCAAAGCCACGATGATCCCGAACGCGATCCACAGCGCCGTCGTCCCTAGAGCCGGATACAGGGCAAAGAAGACCGGCGTCCAGAGCAGGTTCAGCCCCAACTGCACGCCGTAGGCTGTCAGGGCCGCTTTGGACCCCGGGGCGCGGCTGCGCCAGACGAGCCACGCCGCAACGGCCATGGCGGCGTACAGTACCGTCCAGACGGGCCCGAAAACCCAGTTCGGCGGGGACCAAGGGGCCTTGTCCGCGGTCGCGTACCAGCCGTTGACGTGGTTGGCCGTGGCCAGGCCGCCGAGGCCCGCAAAGAGCGCCGACGCGCCGAGGAACAGCAGCAGCGCGACCACCTGGGAGAAGCCGCTGCCCGCGCCGCTTCCGACGTCCTTAGAGTGGCCGCCGGGCGCCCCGGGACGTCCTTCCAGCGGTTGTTGCTGAGCCTGCATGAGACCAGCGTAACCGCCTGGCCCGGCCCGGCGGCAGGGTGCGGACCGATAGACTTGGGGCTGCATGTCCGCATGCCGCCGAAGCTCGTACCGCAATGATTGGATACCGCACCCTTGCGAGAATTCACTGCCCGCTTTGCCTCTGCCGAAGAGATTGCCAACTGGGATGCCCACGTCACCGCGAACCCCAACGGCGGCAATCTCCTGCAATCGGAAGCCTTCGCCGAGGTCAAGCAGCACTTTGGCTGGAAGCCCTTGCACCTGGTGTACGAGTCGGCCGATTACACGAGCTACAACCTGGTCCTGGAGAAGTCGTTTCCGGTCCTTGGCAAGCTCTGGTACCTGATCAAGGGGCCCGACGTGGCGTCCGTCGAGGACATTCCCGGGATCGTCGCGGCGAACGCGGACTTCGTCAAACGGGCCAAGCTGGGCGTCTTCGCGATCAAGATCGAACCGGATGTTGTCTTGTCCGACGAGGCCGCGCGGATCCTTGAGAGGGCCGGCCTGGTCAAGACCCACAACCTGCAGCCGAACGACTCCACGGCGCTGCTCGATATTGCGCCCGAGGAAAACCAGCTGCTGCGCAACCTGCACTCCCGGGGCCGCAACGCCGTGCGCCGCGCCATCCGCGAGGGCGTGGAAGTCCACAATGTCGAGCCCACGGAAGAGAACTTCCGGGCCATGTATGCCCTGATGACCACCACGGTGGAAGCCAAGTCCCAGGTCCGGGTGCGCGAGTACGAGTACTACCGCCAGTTCTGGACCAACTTCCTGGCCCGGGACCAGGGCAGGCTGCTCTTCGTGTACGAAAACGGCGTGCCCTCGGTGGGCGCGTTCGTCATCAACTACGGCCGCAAGGGAACGTACAAGGACGGCGGCTCCCTGCAGAAACGTGGCCAGTACGGTGACTCGCACCTCGTGCAGTGGACCGCGATCAACCAGGTTAAGGACCTCGGCTGCACCGAATACGACTTCTGCGGCACACCGCCGAGCGACAAGCTCAAGGACACGTCGAACCCGTTCCATGGGCTGGGGCTTTTCAAAACCAGCTTCAGCAAGACGGTGACCGACTTTGTCGGCTGCTATGACCAGGTCCTGAGCCCGCTGAAGTACAAGGCCTGGATGGCGGCGGGGGAGCGCGTGGCACGCCAGGTCTACACCCGGCGCACGGGCCAGCAGTTTTACTAAACCGATCCAAAAACAATCAAGGTCAGCCAAGGACAGTGAGGAGGCCGGAATGAACAACGGAAACGACGGCCACCGCAGGCCACCCACGGACGGCCTGCCCCGGACCCAGCCAATGTCGGCCATGCAGGTGCGCCAGAATGCCGCCGCCAAGAGGATGTTGCGCCGCCTGGTCCAGGGCGAAAACCCGCCCACTGCGCCGATGAGCATTGTCGACCGGCTCGCGGGCAGCCCCTACGCCAACCCGATGATCCAGGTTGGCGGGGTGGACGCCGCGGCCCGCAAGACCATCGACTTCGCCCTGAAGCTGGCCGAATCCATGTTCCGGTACGGGGCCGGCGCCCTCGAAGTCGAGACCAGCATCATCGCCATCACTGCAGCGCTTGGGCTCAAGAACATCGAGGTGGACATCACCAACCAGTCGGTGGCCATCAACTATGCCCCGAAGGACCAGACGCCCATCTCACTGCTGCGCGTGGTGCGGTCCTGGACCAACAACTACGCGGGCCTCTCGCAAGTGCACCAGCTGGTGACGGACATTGTGGCGGGCGGCGTCGGCCGTGAGGAAGCCGTGCGCCGGCTCGAGGACATCACCCGCAGCGCCAAGCCGTTCCCGCGGTGGATGGTCACCGTGGCCTTCGGCGTGTTCTCCGCCGTCTTCGTCGGCGTCCTGGGCGGCGGACTGGGCGCCTCAATCGTCGCGTTCCTCTCCAACCTGCTGGTCAGCCTGCTGGCCCGTCAGCTGGGCCGCTGGCGTACGCCGGACTTCTTCATCACTGCCTCGTGTTCGTTCCTGGTGACCATCATCGCCCTGCTGCTGTGGCGGTTCGGCAGCCCGCTGGGGGTGCAGATTGCCCCCGAGATCGTGGTGGTCGGCGGGATCCTGCTGCTCCTGCCGACAGGACGCCTCGTGTCCTCGGTGCAGGATGCGATCAACGGCTTCCCTGTCACGGCGGCCGGCCGGTTCTTGTCCACCATGCTGACTTTCGGGGCGCTGGTTGCCGGCATCGCCGTCGGGTTCGTCGTGGGGGACATGACCGGCATGGACCCCATAGACGTCACCAAGACATTCCCGCCCAAGTATGACTTGTGGGTGATCGTCATCCTGATCGCCATTGCGGTGCTGATGATCGGCATCACGGAACAGACCAGCTGGAAGCTGCTGCTGCCGACGGCGGCCGTGGGGGTGGTGGGCTATCTGGTCCTCATCGGCGGCGACGCCCTGGGCATCGGGTCCCGCTTTGCCCCCGCCCTCGCCGCCGTGGTGATCGGCCTGCTGGCCCGCGTCGTGGCCCTCCGGATGGGCGCCCCGCAGCTGGTGGTGGCCGTCCCCGCCGCCCTGATCCTGCTCCCCGGGCTCACTATATTCCGGTCCATGTATGTATTGACCATCGAGGAATCGGAGATTCTCATGGGCGCCGGCGGGATGCTCAACGCCGGGGCGATCGTGCTCGGTGTCGCAGCCGGCATCGTGCTCGGCGACACCCTGGCGCGGCCCCTGACTCGGAGCCTGGCGAGCAACGAACGGCGCCGGGCCCGCCGCCGCTAGCTCTTGGGGCTTAGATGTTGCGGCTTAGATGTTGCCGCTCAGATCTTGCGCTGCTAAATCGTCCCGATGGGGAGCTTCTTCTCCGCCTGGAAGTCGTCCTCCACCCGGCCCTTGGCCCAGTAGCCCGAGAGGGACACCTGGGCCCGCTCCAGCCCGCGCTGCACGTAGAAGACGTCCCGCAGGCCCTTCATGTAGCCCCGCTCGCCATGGGCAAAGACCTGCACCCGGCCCTCGGGCCACTCGGCGTCGCGTACTGCCGTGACCAGCAGTCCGCTCTCGCCGGCGGGGGCGCCGCCGCGCAGCAGCCAGCGCAGTTCGACGCCGGCCGGGCCGGCGATGGCCTGGACGTCGGCGTCGCTGTCCACTTCGAGCAGGGCCAGGCCGCGGGCATCCTCCGGCAGGAATTCGATCGCGGCGCCGATGGCCGGCAACGCTGATTCATCGCCGGCGAACAGGTACCAGTCCGCGCCCGGATCCGGGTTGTACCCGCCGCCCGGGCCGGTGAAAGTCAGGCGATCGCCGGGCTGGGCTGAGGCCGCCCAGGGGCCGGCGAGGCCCTCGTCGCCGTGGATCACAAAGTCAATGGCCAGCTCCTGCGCCGCCGCGTCCACCCAGCGAACCGTATAGGTCCGGGTGTGCGGCCACTGACTGCGCGGCATGGTTTCCCGGATGGCCCACAGGTCCAGCGGTTCCGGGTATTCGACGCCGGGTTGCGGAAACACGATCTTGACGTACCGGTCCACGTAGTCGTTGTTGACGAACCCGGCGAAGCCAGGGCCGCCGGCGATAATCCGGACCATGTGCGGGGAGAGCTGCACCCTGCGCAGGACCGTCAGGTCGGTCTGGGGGCGCGAATTCCGGGTGGCGGTGGTGGCTGCGGGGACGGATGTCATGCAGCTAAGCCTAACCAAGAACCCCCGCCGGGAGCTTTGCGCGGAGGCCTGTTACGGCAGCGGCGGCAGTTCCCAGTCGACCGTCCCATTGCCCTGTTCCAGCAGCAGGGCGTTGGCCCGGCTGAACGGCCGGGACCCGAAGAAGCCCCGTGAGGCCGAGAGCGGGCTGGGGTGGGCACTGGTGATCACGGCGGCGGACCCCAGCAACGGCCGCACCGACTCGGCATCCTTCCCCCACAGGATCGCCACCAGTGGGGCATGGCCCGTACCAGAGGCGGACGCGCGGTCGGCGACTGCCCGGATGGCCGCCGCCGTGACGGCCTCCCAGCCCTTGTTCCGGTGCGAGCCCGCCGCCCCGGCACGGACGCTGAGCACCCTGTTGAGCAGCAGTACGCCCTGCTCCGCCCAGCGGCTGAGGTCCCCGTGGACGCGCGGGGGGAAGCCGAGATCGGCCTGGAGTTCCTTGTAGATGTTTGCCAGGCTGCGGGGGATCGGCCGGGTGGCGCCGTCCACGGCGAAGGATAGCCCCACGGCGTGCCCCGGCGTCGGATACGGGTCCTGGCCCACCACCAGCACCCGGACTCCGGCCAGCGGCTGCCGGAAAGCCCGCAGCAGGTTCGCCGGCGATGGCAGTACTCCATGCCCGGCGGCCACTTCGCCCGCGACAAAGGCGAGGGCTTCGCGCAACTGCGCCTCCACCGGCGCCAGCGGCTCCGCCCAGTCCGGAGCAACCAGTGCGTCCAGCGGCCGGCGCGCCAGGTCCGCGAAGCTCAGGGCGTCGGCGGCTGCGGGCTCCAGCTCGAACAAAGCGTCGGGTTCACTGGCGGAGTCAAACTCGGAATCAAACACAGCCCCCATTCTTCCCCAGCTGCCGTCCCTTTCGGCGCCAGCCCGAATGACAACCCTGTCATTCGGCCGTAGCATGGGGACTGACTTTTTACCGGATCCAGCCAGGGAGTGTGTCGTGGCCGAAACAGCGCAAGAGTACGTGCTCGCGGGGGATTCTGCCGTCTTCCCCACCGCCGGCGCGGGCCTGGACGGGGTGTCCACGGAGTCTGCGCTGAGCGCCCGCGACCAACAGATGCTGGCCTTGGAGCGGCAATGGTGGAAGTACGCGGGAGCCAAGGAACAGGCCATCCGCGAGCTGTTCGATCTGTCCGCCACGCACTACTACCAGATCCTCAATGCCCTCATCGATACCGAGGATGCGCTGGCCCACGATCCCATGCTGGTCAAGAGATTGCGTAGACTACGTACATCACGCCAACGTGCCCGCACTGCCCGGCGTCTGGGAACAGATTCGTAAAGTCGCGTCACGAGCAGCCGGATGCGCACGTCCTGTTGCGTCCGTTCCGGCCTCGGGCACCCCGTATGAAATCAGCAAGGACGTCGTTTTACCATGACCAAATACGCTCGGGATGAATTTGATCGGGTCCCGGAGACCTCTACCCGGCAGGGAGTCCACCGGGCCGTCGCAGCATCACGGCGCCGGAGCCTGGCGCCCATCTTGGCAGCCGGCTGCGTAGCCCTGGCGATCGGCCTGGTGGCCTTCCTGATCCTGCCGAAGCTCGGCTTCTCCGCAGGCCAGGCCGCGGCCGTGACCGCCGGAGACAGCGCGTCCGCCTCTGCCGGCAGCAGCGCGTCCGCCTCGAGCCCCGTGAGCCCCAGCCCCGCGCCGACGAGCCCGGAGCCGGCCGGCACGGAATCCGCCGCGGCGCCGGCGGCATCGCCTTCAGCGACGCCCAGCGCCACAGCCGCCGCCGTGGACAAGACGCAGCCGGTGACGGTCTACAACGCGACCACCACGGCTGGCCTGGCCACCCGGGTCGGCGGCACCGTCACCTCCGACGGCTGGGTCCTGGGCGAGGCAGGCAACTGGGGCGGTGTCCCGCAGCAGACGTCGGTGATCTTCTACAGCGGCGTCGAGCAGAAAGACAACGCGGAGGCACTCGGAACCCTCCTCGGCATCGACACCCTCGTGGACTCCGCCGAGTTCAACATGCCCCTTGTCGTCGTGCTCGGACCGGGCTACCAGTAGCCAAATCCGGTTACGCCTGAATAACTATTAGGCGGCGGCCCTGCCCGCCGCCGGCGTTCCTGGGGGACGCTGTGGGTACAGTATCTGCGGATTTCTCTTCGCAGTCCGCGGCGCACATCGAGGTGGGCCGCACGCAAGCTAGCTGAAAGTGTGGACACCATGGCACTGGGAACCGTCAAATGGTTCAACGCCGAAAAGGGCTACGGCTTCATCACCGTGGACGGTTCCGAGAACGACGTCTTCGTGCACTGGTCCGCGATCGTCGGGGAAGGCTACCGCGCCCTGGACGAGGGCCAGCGGGTGGAACTGGAAGTCGGCGAGGGCGAAAAGGGCCCGCAGGCTGAAAGCGTCCGGCCCGCCTAGTGGCACTGGCTCCCGTCACGAACGCCCCGCTGAACGCGGCGAGGCGCCCCGGAGGAACTTTGCCGCTGGGCCGCGCCCTGGCGGCGGCCACAGTAGCGGCCCTGGCCCTGACGGGCTGCCTGGGCCCGGCGGGCAGTGCCCGTGTGGCCAGCGCCGACGCGAGCGGTGACGGCACACTGCGCATCGGCCTGATCCTGGACAACACGGGCAAGCAGAACTTCCTCAACGCCTCGCAGTTCGCAGCGGCCAAACTTGCCGTCAAGGAGATCAACGCTGCCGGCGGACACAAAGGCAAACCGGTGGAGCTGCTGCCGGAAACCATCAGCACGGACACTGCCGCCCAGGCGAAAGCGCTGGTTGCCGCCAAGGCCGACGTCGTGATCGGCCCGACCGATTCCAGCCGTGCCCCGGCCGCCATCGACGTGCTGGCCAACGCCAAAGTAGCTGTCATCTCCCCGGCCAACACCGCCGCCGCGCTCAGCGACTACAAGAGCGGCGGCTACTATTTCCGCACCTCGGCGGCCGACATCGCCCAGGCATCCGTCCTCGCCAAGCTGGTCAAAGACGGCGGCGCCAAGACCGTGGCGGTGGTCCACGAGGAAGGCGACTACGGCAAAGACGTCGCCGCCGCCGTCGGCGGTGCGGCGAAACAGTCCGGACTGGAAGTCGTGGCCGACGCGGAGTTCACTCCCGGCCAGGCGCAGCAGGCTGCCGCCGCCGCGAAGGCCGCCAACCCCGATGCCGTCGTCCTGGCCTCGCGCGACGGCGCACAGGGCGCCATCGCCGAGCTGAACAACGCCGGCCTCGCCGGCAAGAAACTGGTCCTCAGCGACGGAGCAGTCAACAAGTATGGCTCCGGCCTGGGCGCCCGGGCGCTCGAGGGCGCACGCGGGATCCTGCCCGGCGTGTTCCCCTCCGCCACCTTCCAGGCTGACCTCGTGGCCGTTGATCCCGGGCTGAAGGACATGGTGTTTGCCGCCGAGACGTACGACGCCGTCGTCCTGGCCGCCGTCGCCGCCGCCGCCGCAGAGGACGACGCCGGAACCTCCATCGCGGCGTCCCTCGTCGCGGCCTCCGGCGGCGCCCCGGCAGCCGGCGGACCCGGCGCGGCCGGCAGCCAGCCGCCCGGCAAGTCGTGCACCAGCTACCAGGACTGCATCGGCGTCCTCCGGGCGGGCCAGCGGCCGGACTATGACGGCCAGTCCGGACGGATCAACTTTGATTCCCACGGCGACATCACCGAAGCGAACTACATGGTCTCCACCTACGGCGAGGACAACCTGCCCACGGTGAGCGGCACGGAAGCCGCGAGCAGCAGCGGCGGCTGATCGCTCGTAGCGTATTGTGCCCGCGTGGCGTGCGGTTCCGGCCGGGTACTGCTTGCACTCTCCCCGGGGGAGTGCTAATTATTGTGTTAGCACTCCAGCGCACTGACTGCTAACACGACGCCCGGTCCGTCCGGCCGCGAAGTGGGGCAGCCGGTCCAGGAGCTAAAGAAACACCTTGCTGGGGTGAGATCCCGGACCCGGCGGCATACAGAGGCCGCGGGGTAGGGATCGTCCGTCGCGGGCACCACAGCGAAGGTTCATTCTTAACGACTGTCCCGAAAGGACTACTGCCGTTATGGCCAAGATCATTGCATTTGATGAAGAGGCACGCCGCGGTCTTGAGCGGGGCCTGAACATCCTCGCCGACGCCGTCAAGGTCACCCTCGGCCCGCGGGGACGCAACGTCGTCCTCGAAAAGAAGTGGGGCGCCCCCACGATCACCAACGATGGTGTTTCCATCGCCAAGGAGATCGAGCTGGACGATCCTTACGAGAAGATCGGCGCCGAGCTGGTCAAGGAAGTTGCCAAGAAGACGGATGACGTCGCAGGCGACGGCACCACCACGGCAACCGTGCTGGCACAGGCCCTGGTCAAGGAAGGCCTGCGCAACGTCGCGGCCGGCGCTGACCCGCTGTCCCTCAAGCGCGGCATCGAGAAGGCTGTTGACGCCGTCACCGTCGAGCTCCTGGCCTCCGCCAAGGAAATCGAGACCAAGGAAGAGATCGCCGCCACCGCGTCCATCTCCGCCGGCGACAACGAGATCGGCGCCCTGATCGCCGAAGCCCTCGACAAGGTCGGCAAGGAAGGCGTCATCACGGTCGAGGAGTCGAACACGTTCGGCCTCGAGCTGGAGCTGACCGAAGGCATGCGCTTCGACAAGGGCTACATCTCCGCCTACTTCGTCACCGACGCCGAGCGCCAGGAAACGGTCCTTGAGGATCCGTACATCCTGATCGTCAACTCCAAGATCTCCAACGTCAAGGAACTGGTTGCTGTCCTGGAAAAGGTCATGCAGTCCAACAAGCCGCTGCTGATCATTGCCGAAGACATCGAGGGCGAGGCCTTGGCCACCCTGATCGTCAACAAGATCCGCGGCACCTTCAAGTCCGTCGCCGTCAAGGCTCCGGGCTTCGGCGACCGCCGCAAGGCGCAGCTGGCCGACATCGCCATCCTCACCGGTGGCCAGGTCATCTCCGAGGAAGTCGGCCTCAAGCTTGAGACCGCCGGACTCGAACTCCTTGGCAAGGCCCGCAAGGTTGTTGTCACCAAGGACGAGACCACGATCGTCGAAGGTGCAGGCGACGCCGACCAGATCGCCGGCCGCGTGTCCCAGATCCGCGCCGAGATCGAGAACTCCGATTCCGACTACGACCGCGAGAAGCTGCAGGAGCGCCTGGCCAAGCTGGCCGGCGGCGTTGCAGTCATCAAGGCCGGCGCCGCAACCGAGGTCGAGCTCAAGGAACGCAAGCACCGCATTGAGGACGCCGTCCGCAACGCCAAGGCTGCTGTCGAAGAGGGCATCGTCGCCGGCGGTGGCGTTGCCCTGATCCAGGCCGGCGCCAAGGCATTCGCGAACCTGCAGCTCTCCGGTGACGAAGCAACGGGCGCGAACATCGTCCGCGTTGCCATCGACGCCCCGCTGAAGCAGATCGCCTTCAACGCCGGCCTCGAGCCCGGCGTCGTCGTGGACAAGGTCCGCGGCCTGCCCGCAGGCCACGGCCTCAACGCCGCCACCGGCGAGTACGTCGACCTGCTGGCCGCCGGCATCAACGACCCGGTCAAGGTAACCCGCTCTGCCCTGCAGAACGCGGCTTCCATCGCCGGCCTGTTCCTCACCACCGAGGCCGTTGTAGCCGACAAGCCCGAAAAGGGCGGCGCCCCGATGGGCGGCGGCGACGACATGGGCGGCATGGGCGGCATGGGCGGTTTCTAACCACCCGCGCCAGCCATCACCGGCTGTTCGACGACGGCGGTCCCACCTTCGGGTGGGGCCGCCGTTGCCCGTTAAGCGCGGTCCCCGTCCAAGGGAGCGTCGTTGGGCGTCGGCGGGTTCTGGCAGGATAGGTCAGTGACGATTACAGCAGCGGCCGACGGTTCGGCCTTAGGAAATCCTGGCCCGGCCGGCTGGGCCTGGTACGTAAACGACGACTGCTGGCGGGCCGGCGGATGGCCCCACGGCACGAACAACCAGGGCGAACTGATGGCGGTGCTGGACCTGTTCCGGGCAACGGCGCACATGCCCGGGGAAGACCTGCTGATCCTCTGCGACAGCCAGTACGTCATCAACGCCGTGACCAAATGGATGCCCGGCTGGAAACGCAAGGGCTGGCGCAAAGCCGACGGCAAGCCGGTGCTGAACGTGGACCTCCTCAAGGACATCGACCAGGCGCTCGTGGGCCGCAAGTACACCTTCGAATGGGTGCGGGGCCACGCGGGACACGAGCTCAACGAGGCGGCAGACGTCCGCGCCCGGGCAGCGGCCACGGCTTACCAGCAGGGCGTCGCCGTCCGGCAGGGCCCCGGGTTCGAGCCGCAGCAGGGCGGGACGCAGCCGGCAGGCCAGCCGGCCTCCACGGAGCCGGCGGCAGCCCAGCAGGCCGCACCGGCCGCGCAGGCCGCCAAGACCCCCGCACCACAGGCCGCCGCCCCGCAGGCCGCGACCCGGCCGCAGGCAACCCCGGCGCCTTCCGGCCAGCAGGAACTCTTTGGCGCGCCAGGAACCTACGACGAGCCGGACCTGTTCAGCGAACTCGAAGAAGAACCGGCCGTGGACCTGGCGAAGGCCAGCGCCGAAGCCGTCGTCGAGTCCCTCGAACGGGAACTGCTCCGCCCCGAAACCCGGGCGGACCTGGGCCGCGCGGGTGTCCTGCTCCATCCGGATTTCACCGAAATCGGCAGCTCCGGCCGGATCTGGACCCGCGACGCCATGATGATGTCACTCGAGGACAACCCGGGCGGAGCCGTGGAGCTGGAGTTGCTGGGCGCGGACCGGGTGGGTGAGAAGACCATACTCTTGACGTACCGCAGCCACACGCGCGAGGGATCAGCCCTGCGCAGCTCCCTGTGGGTCCTTGAAGGCGCGCAATGGCGTCTGCGCTTCCACCAGGGCACACCCGAGGCCTGAGGGCGCGTGCGGCTCACGTGAAGCGCTGCGCGTTGCCCAGTTCCGCCTGCGCATAGGTGGCGGCAGCGGAATTCAGTGCCAGGTTGATGGACGCCAGGGAAGCCTCGACCCTGCCCTGGGTCAGCGTCCACTCGGCCACCAGGGTTTGGAAATTGGTCGCCGCGGAGCCCCGCCAGCTGCCCTGGAGCTCGTCCAGTCCCCGTTTCATGGCGTGGACGTCCGCGCTGATCCGCTCCACCGTGGCCTGCACGTTGGCAGACTTCAGCTGGAGGAGTTCCGTATCGACGGAGATGATGCTCATGGAAATGCCTCTCGAAATGTTCGGGAGGCGGCCGTGGCCCGGCGGAGCACGGTGACCGTCAGCGGTGGGCCTGCCGTGAGAGCTGGCGGGGCGGCTGCCTCGTCCGGATCTTCCGGACACGTCGAGCGTAGGCGGGCGGCGCGCCGGCCGGACACCGCCGTCGGCTCCTATGTGGATAAGTCTGCTGTAGACCGTTCCGTGGCGTCTTCGTTCAGGAACGGGATGCTGACCACCAGCGTGGCACCGCCGCCGTCGGTCTTTCCGACCCGCACGGATCCGGAATGCGAGCCGACGATGGCGGCCACGATCGCCAGGCCAAGTCCGCTGCCGCCGGTCTCCCTGGTCCGGGAGGTGTCGGCCCGGTAGAAGCGCTCGAAAATCCGGGCCGCCTCCTCATCGGGGACGCCCGGTCCGTGGTCCCGGACCTCGATCACGGACTGCCGTGTTCCGTCCGGCGCGGTCCGGACCCCGACGCCAATTTCGACCGGGGTGCCCTCCGGCGTGTAGCGCAGGGCATTGCCGACCAGGTTGCTGACCACCTGGCGCAGTTTGGCTTCATCGCCCAGCACCGGGGCGGCGACGGGGGCCTCGCCGTCAAGTCCGGTGAGGGTGATGGTGCGGCTGCGGTCGCTGGCCTGGGTGTCCACCACGGCGTCGTTGGCCAGCAGCAGCAGGTCCGCGGGTTTCTGCTGCAACGGGCGCTGTTCATCGATCCTGGCCAGCAGCAGCAGGTCTTCCACCATGGCTCCCATGCGTTTGGCTTCGCTTTCGATCCGCCCCATCGCCGTGGCCACGTCTTCCGGAGTGGACAGCGCCCCATGTCGGTACAGCTCGGAAAACCCGCGGATGGTCACCAGCGGAGTGCGCAGTTCGTGCGAGGCGTCGGCGGCGAAGCGCCGCATCCGCGCCTCGGACGCCATCCGGGCGGCGAAGGCGGTCTCAATGTGCGCGAGCATGGCGTTGAGCGAGCTCCCGAGCCGGCCCACTTCCGTGCCCGGGTTCTCCACTTCCACACGCTGGGACAGGTCTCCCGCGGCGATCGCGGCGGCCGTCTTCTCCACCCGGGCCAGCGGCCGGAAGGACCGCGAGACGGTCCACGTGGCGATGAAGAACGCCAGCACGAGCGTCAGCAGGCCCACACCCACCACCACCAGGGCCGCATGTTCCATCACCGAGTCCACGGGGTCCAGCGGCAGCCCGATCACGACGACGGCACCGCGGTTGTTGTTGTCCACCACGCTGACGGCCACGACCCGCCAGTTGCCGCCCTCTGATCCGCGGACCTGGAAGGGCATCTGCTGGCGTTCCCGGGCCTCGACCGAGGAAAAGGTGCTGATGGCGGGGTGGGATTCCTTGTCGCCGCCGAATGTGTAGGGCGGAAGACCGGGGCTGAAGAGCATCAGCGAGTAGTCGGTGGGGACGGTGGAGTTGGTCTCCTGCAGCTGGCTGAAGGACTGCTGCTGGCGCGCGGATTCGACGGCGGCCCGGAGCTTGTCATCCACCTGGCCCTGCAGGAAGCTGTGCAGCAGCGTCAGTGTGCCCGCCCCGGTGGCCGTGAGGGCCACCAGCATGAGTGCCATCATGATGGCCACGAGCTGCGAGCGCAGCGACGCCGATTTCCAGCGGTACAGCAAGGTCAGCGCTTCTCGGCAGTCCGCAGGACGTAGCCGACGCCGCGCTTGGTCTGGATCAGTGCCGGGGCATCGGGATCGATATCCACTTTGCGGCGCAGGTAGGAGATGTAGGACTCCACGATCGAGGCGTCGCCGTTGAAGTCGTACTCCCACACATGGTCGAGGATCTGGGCTTTGGACAGGACCCGGTTCGGATTGAGCATGAGGTAGCGCAGGAGCTTGAATTCCGTGGGCGAGAGCTCGATCACGGTGCCGCCGCGGCGGACCTCGTGGGCGTCGTCGTCGAGCTGGAGGTCATCGACCCGGATCACGGCGTCGTCGTCGACCTGGGGCTGCGTGCGCCGGAGTACGGCGCGGATGCGGGCCACCACCTCGTCGAGGCTGAACGGCTTGGTGACGTAATCGTCCCCGCCCACGGTCAAGCCGGTGACTTTGTCTTCGGTGTCGTCCTTGGCCGTGAGGAACAGGACGGGGAAGTGCTTGCCAGCGGCGCGCAGGCGGCGGGTGACGGTGAAGCCGTCCATGTCCGGCAGCATGACGTCCAGCACCGCCAGATCGGGGGAGTGCAACTCAGCAGCAGCCAGGGCCTCGCGTCCGCTGCCGGCCGAGACGACTTCGAAACCAGCGAAGCGCAGGGACGTGGAGAGCAGCTCGCGGATGTTCGGTTCGTCATCGACGACGAGCAGCTTGGCTTCGGGACCGTTCTTCTTCATGTTCCCATGATGCTCCCAGACTCTGGGAGTTTTCTGAATGGAAGTTGTGTGTTGCATGGCCGCGCCCCGCACCCGCCTAGCCCGCGGTGCCGACGTCCTTGGCGTCCATGATCCGGTAGGCGTAGCCCTGCTCGGCGAGGAACCGCTGCCGCTTCGCGGCGAAATCCTGGTCCAGGGTGTCCCGGGCCACGAGCGAGTAGAACCGGGCGGAGCGGCCGTCCTTCTTCGGGCGCAGCAGCCGGCCCAGGCGCTGGGCCTCCTCCTGGCGGGAACCGAACGAACCGGACACCTGGATCGCGACCGACGCCTCGGGCAGGTCGATGGAGAAATTGGCGACCTTGGACACCACCAGGGTCTGCACCTCGCCGGCGCGGAAGGCGTCGAAGAGCCGCTGGCGTTCCTTCACCGACGTGTCGCCCTTGATCACCGGCGCGCCCAGGCGCTCGCCGATCTCGTCGAGCTGGTCGATGTACTGCCCGATCACCAGGAGCTGCTCCCCGGCGTGTTCGGCGACGAGTTCTTCGACCACCCGGGTCTTCGTCTCGGAGGTGGCACACAGGCGGTATTTGTCGGCGTCCTCGGCCATGGCATAGGCCACCCGTTCGTCGCGGGGCAGGTCCACCCGGACTTCCACGCAATCTGCCGGGGCGATGTAGCCCTGGGCCTCGATGTCCTTCCACGGCGCGTCGTAGCGTTTCGGACCGATCAGGCTGAAGACCTCGCCCTCCCGGCCGTCCTCCCGCACCAACGTGGCGGTCAGCCCGAGCCGGCGGCGGGCCTGCAGGTCTGCCGTCATCCGGAAGATCGGCGCGGGCAACAGGTGGACCTCGTCGTAGATGATCAGGCCCCAATCGTTGCCGTCCACGAGCTCCAGGTGCGGGTACAGTCCGCCGCGCTTCGTGGTCAGGACCTGGTAGGTGGCGATCGTGACCGGCCGGACTTCCTTGACGGAGCCGGAGTACTCGCCGATCTCCTCCTCGGTCAGCGACGTGCGTTTGAGCAGTTCGTCCTTCCACTGCCGCGCGGCGACAGTGTTGGTCACCAGGATCAGCGTGGTGGTGGAGCTGGTGGCCATGGCGGCCGCCCCGACCAGCGTCTTGCCGGCACCGCAGGGAAGGACGACGACGCCGCTGCCGCCGGCCCAGAAGTTCTCCGCGGCCAGTTGCTGGTAGGGCCGCAGCTTCCAGCCCGATTCGTTGAGCATGATGGGGTGTGGGGTGCCGTCCACGTAGCCGGCCAGGTCCTCCGCCGGCCAACCCAGCTTGAGCAGCAGCTGCTTGAGCTGGCCGCGCTGGGAGGAATGCACCACCACCGTCTCGCCGTCGATCCGTGGCCCGAGCAGCGGGGCGATCTTCTTGGCGCGGCTGACTTCTTCGAGCACCGGGTAGTCGGAGGTGCGCATGACCAGGCCGTGCTGCGGGTCCTTCTCCAGCCGGAGCCGGCCGTACCGGGACATGGTCTCTTCGATGTCGATCAGCAGGGAGTGGGGCACGGGGAACCGGGAGTACGTGAGCAGGGTGTCCAGCACCTTTTCGGCGTCCAGCCCGGCCGCCCGGGCATTCCAGAGCCCCAGCGGCGTTAACCGGTAGCTGTGCACATGCTCGGGGGCCCGTTCCAGCTCGGCGAACGCCGCGATGGCGTGCCGGGCCTCCGTTGCGAGTTCGTGGTCGACCTCCAGCAGGATGGTCTTGTCACTCTGGACGATCAGGGGCCCGTCATTCACTGGAACAATTCCTCTGTAGCTTCTACGTCGATAATCCGGTGGATGGACAGGACCCGCTCGATCTCCTTGGCCGGATCGAACACCCGCACCCGCCCGCCATTCACAGCTACCGGAACAACCGTCTCGCGGGTGGCATTCCCCATGCCGTCCACGACGTTCATGATGACCCGCTGCCTGAGGCGGATCGCCTTCAACAGGGTCTCGAGCCCCAGCTGGGTCGCCTCCTCGCTGCCCGGGGCCGCCGGCGGGTGGGCGCCGGAGCCGGGCGCCCGGGACCCGTTGGCGCGCAGCACGGCCAGTTGGGCCTCGATGTCGGCCTCCGGCGGAGCGGTCCGCGGGGCGGTGTAGACCGGCCGGCCGCTGCCGGGCGCGGGGGTGCTGCGGCGCAGCCGGACGACGCCGGAGACAGCTTCCTCCAGGACGGGGGCGAGACCCAGGCCCCGGAGGACCTGGGCGGTTTCCCGGGGAGCGGCGTGGGAGACGACCACTGTGGGCGCGATGCGCACCAGCCCGAGGCCGGCGGCGGCCGGGGCATGGAGCAGCTCCAGCAGGGCGGCCTCGTCCTCGCTCTGGACGAAGCTGGCTGCGGCCCCCACCCGGAGCCGGGAATGGCGCGCGGCGGTGTCTTCGATGAGGTACTGGAGGGGCTGCGGGATGGCGGTGGCCGAATGCTGGCGCAGGAAGTCCAGCATCGCCGCGGCGTCCTGGCCGGTGTCGAGGGCCCGGCGCACGGAGGTGACGGAGAACCGGTAGATGGTGGCCGGTCCCTGCCCTTCGGCCGTGGCCATGGTCAGGAGCCGTTCGCTCAGTTCGGGGTCGAGGTAGCCCGGCGCCACCGCCGTCAGGTCCGCCTGCAGCAACACATGCTGCAGGGCCGCCGGCAGGTGTTCGCCCAGGATCCCCAGGGCATCATCCGGCTGCTCGGCGGCGATCGCGGCGCCCAGCTGGCTCAGCGCCCCGGAGCCGATCAGGCCGAGCATCTCGGCCTCCGCGAGGATGCCGCGGATCAGCGAGCTGAAGCGCCTGGCCATCCGGGGCTGCGTCCACTCGGCACGCTCCAGCACGGCGGCGGCATCGAGGACGGGGGCCTGCCCGTCGGGCGCCGCGGCCTCGAGGGTGAGTTCGTGCAGGATTTCCAGGACCCTTTTGCGGATCACCGGGGCGTCCGGCCGCTGCGCCTCGGCAGAGAGCGCATTGATGGTGGTCCCGGCCGGGCCCCGGTGCCCGGCCGGGCCCGGCGCGGCGGCATTCACCGGCTGGCCCACGAGGGACGGCGCGCGCTCGCTGGCCAGCCAGGCGTTGACCAGCCACAGCCACTGCTCCTGGCGCGGCAGCGACAGCCACTCCAGCTGCGGCGGCTGCACCCACGCAGAACTGTCGACGTCCAGCCGCAGCAGACCGGCCATTCCGCAGAGCTCCGCGAGGACGCCGGCCTCGTGCACGTCCATCCGCAGCGAATCCGCCAGCCGCTTCATCTCCCGGACCCCGACGCCCCCGCTGCGCAGCGTCGCCAGCGGCTGTTCGCGCACGGTGTAGAGCACTTCGCCCACGAGCCGCAGCGTCTCGGCGATAGCGCCCAACGCGGCGTTCCGGCGCAGCCCCGCACTTGTGTGGCCCAGCCGGGGGACGGGCGGCGCGAGCGAAAAGTTCTCGATGACATACCCGCCGCGCAGCGAGACTCCGACGCTGTGCGGCAGTTCGACGTGGGCGGCGTCCAGCGGTACCAGCAGCCCGCGCGCCAGCAGCCAGTCCACGGGGCCGACGTCGGCGCTTTCGTGCAGCACGGACGCCCGGCGCTGTGCCTGCGGAACGGCGCCCATGGCCCAGTTCCCGAAGCGGGCCAGAAGGGCGGCGGTCCGATCCGGTGCGGTGGCCAGGATTTGCTGGAGCGATTCGGGTGTTGCCGTCCAGTGCTGCAGGGACAGGGCGGCTTCCATCGGCGTCGTGGCGGGGGAGACGGTCGCCCCGCCGCGGTGCAGTTCCCCCACCAGCTGCACCACGCGCTGTGCAAAAGCGGGCTGGAGCCGCACGAGTTCGGTGTAGCTGCGTCCCAGCCCCGCAGGGTAAATGCCGATCACGTCCTTGAGGCTGCCGACCGGAAGGTAGTGGCGCTGTTTGGCGGCGGCGGGAGTCGCGCCGTGCGGCGGATCGGCGCGGTGGACGAGGGCCAGTTCCTGCAGGGAATGGAGGATCCGGTCGACGGCGGCAACCGAGGAGCCGTTGATCAGTTTCTTCAGCATCGCCGCCGACGCGCTGTGCCCGGTATCGGCGTTGGTGCACAGGTGCAGGGTTTCCAGGACCTGCATCTGCGGGCGGTTGAGCCGTTCGAGTGCCCGCTGCACGCTGACCCGTCCGCTGGCACGGGCGGCGAGCGCGGCGAAGTCCGGAACGCCCGGAGAAATCAGGTCCGGCCGCGCGGAGAACAGGGCCCGCAACGATTCGTCGCTTCGTGCCTGAAGTTCCTTGCTGAGCGCGCGGATGAGGGACATCGCTCCAACGTTACCTTTCGCCGGGCCCGCGCGGGCGGCGCCGTGCTGCCACCGCGTCCACAACGAGCGCCAGCATGAGCAGGAAGGCCACCGGGAGGCCGTAGAGGGCCGTCGAGGTAATCCAGGCGGGCGCCACGGCATTGTTGAAGGCCATGGCCATGACAGCGGCGACGGCAACCAGGGACAGCACAGCAAGGGTGGCCGCTACGATCATCAGGGGCCGCCGGTAACGCGTCAGTGTCATGGGGGCAACGCTAACAGTCCGGCATCGCCCGCGCCTCAAGCCGCTAAAGTGAACCAGGCAGGATAACCTTGGAGATACAGACCAACACGGTCCGGGCAGTCATACCCTGAACCCGCGTATCCATGCGGATGCGGTGACCGCCGGCCGTGT
This sequence comes from Arthrobacter sp. P1_H7, assembly GCF_056405215.1. NCBI lineage: Bacteria > Bacillati > Actinomycetota > Actinomycetes > Micrococcales > Micrococcaceae > Arthrobacter > Arthrobacter sp. P1_H7. The sequence continues at coordinate 18,546 of NZ_JBFUCO010000009.1, forward strand.
CCCCGCAGAACGAAGAAGGTTGATTACGTGCCTACCGGCAAGGTCAAGTGGTATGACAAGGAAAAAGGCTTCGGATTCCTCGCGGGCGAGGACGGCCAGGAAGTCTTCCTGCCCAAGTCCGCGCTGCCCGAAGGCATCACGGAGCTCAAGGCCGGCACGCGTGTTGAATTTGGTGTAGCCGACGGGCGCAAGGGTGCCCAGGCCCTGGGCCTGCGCGTGCTGGACAAGACGCCGTCCATCGCCAAGGCAAAGCGGCCCAGTGCCAGGGACCTTGCCCCGTTGGTCCAGGACCTCGTCAGCGTGCTGGACAACCTGTCCGGAACCCTGTCCGCGGGCAAGTACCCGGAAGGCAACAAGGGCAAGGCGATCGCAGCGGCCCTCCGTAAGGTTGCCGACGAGCTGGACGTATAAGGCTTTTGATGACTCAGGAACCTGATCAGTTGCCGGCGCCGGATGCCGGATCCACAGCGCCCGCCGGGGCCAAAGCAACCGGCTCCAAGCAGGGAATCCGCCCGCGCGCCGGCGTGCCCGTCTGGCGCACCGGCAAGCCTGACGCTTTCCTGGCCGCCGCCGTCGACGTCGCCCGCGCCGCAGTGGAGGGCATTGCCCCCGCCGAGCAGATCGGCGAGCACATCGGTGCCCGCAGCGAGGGCGACCGCCTGGTGACCCACCTCTTCGAATCCAGGCTGCCCGGCTACGGCGGCTGGCAGTGGTACGCCGTGCTGACACGCAACTCGCGGTCCAAAGTGGTCACGGTGGACGAACTCGGCCTCCTGCCTTCCGAGGACTCCATCCTGGCGCCGGCCTGGGTTCCGTGGGCCGAGCGGGTCCGCCCGGAAGACGCGCAGGCTGACGAGGCCGCCGAGACGCCGTCCGGTTCCGAGACGCCGTCTCAGGTGTCCGACGCCGACCAGCAGGATGCTGCCGACGCCGACGCGATCGACGCCGACGCGATGAACGACGACGAGTCGAACGACGACGAGCGGGAACGCTCCGCGGGCGAGGCCGACTAGCGGTTGGAAGCGTCCGGGAGCGTGTCTGGGGAGGGCTGGGGCTGATGTCCACGTTCAAATCCCTGCACATCCTGAACTACCGGATCTGGTTCGTCGGCGCCCTTATTTCCAACGTTGGCACCTGGATGCAGCGCACCGCCCAGGACTGGCTGGTGTTCGCCCACCTGACGGCGCACGATGCCGGGGCGGTGGGGATCACGATGGCCCTGCAGTTGGGTCCGCAGCTCTTCCTGGCACCCGTGGCCGGGCTGGTCGCAGATCGGTTCAACCGCAAGCGGCTCCTGGTGCTGACCCAGTCAGCCATGGCGCTGCTGAGCGCGGGGCTGGGCATCCTGGTGGTCACGGGCGCGGCGCAGCTCTGGCACGTCTACGCGTTCGCCCTGATGCTCGGGGTGGTCTCGGCCTTGGACGCCCCCGTCCGGCAGACCTTCGTCTCGGAGCTGGTCCAGGACGACTACCTGCCCAATGCGGTGGCCCTGAACAGCGCGTCCTTCAACGTTGCCCGGATGATCGGCCCGGCCGTCGCCGGCGTGCTCACGGCCGCCGTCGGGCCCGGCTGGGTCTTCCTCCTCAATACACTCACCTTCGTGCCCCTGTTGCTCAGCCTGGCGAAAATCCCGTCGTCGTCGCTGCGCCGGCTGCCGCGTGCACCTGCGGGCAAGGGCAGGATCCGGGAGGGGCTGCGCTATGTGAGGTACCGTCCGGACCTGGTCGTGGTGCTGGTGGCGGTCTTCATCGTGGGAACCCTGGGGCTGAATTTCGCCCTGTTCATCGCGGCCATGGTGGGGACGGAATTCGGGCTCGACGCGGGGGCCTTCGGCTTGATGAATTCGATCATGGCCATCGGTTCCGTCGCCGGGGCCCTGTTGTCCGCCGGCCGCGGCAAGCCGCGGCTGCGGGTCATTTTCGGGGCGGCCGCCGCCTTCGGCGTGACCTCGGGCATCGCAGCGATGGCCCCGAGCTACTTCTGGTACGGGGTCGCACTTGTGCCCGTGGGGCTGTTCGCGATCACCATGATGACCAGCGCCAACGGGTACGTCCAGACCACCACAGAGCCCGTAATGCGGGGCCGGGTGATGGCCCTCTACATGGCGATCTTCATGGGCGGAACTCCCCTTGGTGCCCCGCTCGTCGGCTGGGTGGCAAACACCGCGGGCCCCCGCTGGTCCATGGCGGTCGCGGCCGGCGCAGGCCTGCTGGCGGCCCTGATCGGGCTGGTGTGGATCATCCGCGCGAAGCACCTGCGGATCCACTTCAACCGCCGCGCCCGCGGGCTACGGTACTTCCGCGTCGAAAGCGGGACCGGCACGGCCGGTGCCGGCCTGGACGCGCGGCCGGAGGCACAGCCGGGCGCGCGGGCCTGAAACGACGACGGCGTCGTCACGGTTTGGGTTCTGTGGAGCCGTGACGACGCCGGACGCAGGGCTACTTCTTCAGTTCCGCCACGACAAAATCGATGCACTCGAGCAGTGCCGAGACATCGTCGGGCTCGATCGCCACGAAGGTGGCTATGCGCAGCTGGTTTCGGCCCAGCTTGCGGTACGGCTCGGTATCGACGACGCCGTTGGCGCGGAGCACCTTGGCGATGGCCGAGGCGTCGATCGATTCGTCGAAGTCGATCGTGGCGATCACGTTGGAACGGTCCTCAGCCTTGGCCACGAACGGCGTGGCGTATCCGGACGCCTCGGCCCAGCGGTAGATGCGGCCGGCAGAGTCCGCGGTCCGGCCGGCGGCGAAGTCCAGGCCGCCGTTGGCGTTGAGCCACTGCACCTGGGCATCGAGCGTCACCAGGGTGGCCAGCGCGGGGGTGTTGTAGGTCTGGTTCAGCCGGGAATTGTCGATCGCCGTCTGGAGGTCCAGGAAGTCCGGGATCCAGCGGCCGCCGGCCTTGATCCGTGCCGCCCGCTCCAGCGCCGCCGGGGAGAACAGGCCCAGCCACAGGCCGCCGTCGGACGCGAAGTTCTTCTGCGGCGCAAAGTAGTACACGTCCGACTCCGCCACGTCCACGTCCAGCCCGCCCGCGGCCGAGGTCGCGTCCACCAGCACCAGCGAGCCCTCGTCGGCGCCGGCCACGCGCTGGACGGGTGCGGCAACGCCGGTTGACGTCTCGTTCTGCGGCCACGCGTAGACGTCGACGCCGGCCTCCGCCCGGGCGGTGGGGCGGGTGCCGGGTTCGGCCTTGATGATGGAGGACTCGGCAAGGAAGGGTGCCTTGTTGGTGGCGGAGGCGAACTTTGAGCCGAACTCGCCGAAGGACAGGTGCTGCGCCTTGTTCTCCACGAGCCCGAAGCTGGCAATGTCCCAGAACGCGGTGGATCCGCCGACGCCCAGCACCACTTCATAGCCTTCCGGTGCCCGGAAGAATTCGCTGAGGCCGTTGCGGACCGAGCMGACCAGGTTTTTCACGGGTGCCTGGCGGTGCGAGGTCCCCAACAGCTTCGACGAGGCCGCGGCCAGGGCGTCCATCTGTTCCGGCCGGACTTTCGACGGGCCGGCGCCGAACCGTCCGTCCTTGGGCAGGAGGTTGGCGGGGATCGTGATGCTGGTGTCGCTCACAGTGGCTCCAATTTTCGGCTGGTTCGTAGCGTGGCTGGGAGGTGGCGGGCAGGGATGGCTACCACGGACACCCCTTTTCATTCTGCCTGTTTTATTTTGCCTGACAGCTCCCGGCGATACGGAAAAAGGCCTGTCATAGTCCGGTCATTGAGACACCCGGGGACGGCTGGCCGGCTGGGGCTGGGACAATAGCTCCAGGCCGATCGAAAGATTATCCGGAGTAATTCAAAATAGGCTAGGCTGGCATGCGAACGTACGGCGGTTCCCGCCAGGGCGCATCCTGCATGCAGCCCGCACGCGGTACGGTGGGAATGACGCTAGGACTGCGCTCGAGGAGCTGAGCTGAATGACGGATCTGATCGATACCACGGAGATGTATCTTCGGACCATTCTGGAACTTGAAGAAGAAAACATCGTTGCCCTCCGCGCCCGCATCGCCGAACGGCTCCGCCACTCCGGCCCCACTGTGTCCCAGACCATCGGCCGGATGGAGCGCGACGGGCTGGTGGTTGTTTCCGGCGACCGGCACCTTGAGCTGACGGAAACCGGACGGAAACGCGCAATCGGCGTCATGCGCAAGCACCGTCTGGCCGAACGCCTCCTCGCGGACGTGATCGGGCTCGACTGGGCCTACGTCCATGAGGAAGCGTGCCGCTGGGAGCATGTCATGAGCGAACGCGTCGAGCGCAGAATCTTTGAGATGCTCAACCACCCGACAGTATCGCCCTACGGAAACCCTATTCCAGGGCTTGCGGATCTTGGCGGCGTGCCCAACGGCGCCCCCGTGGACAGGGCCGTGAACCTGCTGGAGGCCATGGCCGGCTACGGTGTGGGCTCCCGGGTTACGGTCAACCGGCTCGCGGAGCCGATCCAGGTGGAGCCGGAGCTTCTGGCCCAGCTCGATGAGGGCGGAATCAGGCCAGGCGCGCTGGTCTCGCTGGAGCGGGTGGGGGAGTACATCTCGGTCCGCGTGCCCGATATCGAAGGTGCCCTGGAGCTGCCGCCCGAGGTTGCCGCGCACGTCTTTGTAACAGTCGCCTGACCAGCCACTCCGCGCCGGTCATGGGACGACCCATGAGTTGTGCACAATTGCGATTACGGATTTATTACCGGGCGGCTTAATCACCTATAGTTAGTGGCCAGTACCGATACCAAAGCGTTACCTGATCCGAAGCCGAACCCTGCCAGCGGATCAGTCGCAGAACCACCTCCTGGCAGGGGCGGGGGAACCACTTTCGGCTGCTACTTCGGCAGCCTTGGGGTGAAGTCCGTCAGCGGCAAGCAGCTTCCACCGAAGGATCCCATGGGGATGCCTCTGTGCCTGGCTGCTTGCAACGGCGGACCGGGTCTTTGATCTCTCTGACCCGAATCCGACAGCTAACTCCGCAGGCCATCCAGAGAGGAACCGTTCTTGACCACCCAGACCGCCAGGGGCCGTCGCCGCGCGACCGGTCCCGCTCCGGAGCCGCGGCCCGTCGTCGCTCACACGGCCGAACGCCCGCGTGACGTGCACCGCGATGAACGGCGTCACCGGCGCAGCCCGTTCCGCCAGGTCACGGACTTTGCCGCGGCCAGCGGAGTCGGGCAGAAGGCCGGGATCGCGCTGGCCGCAACTGGTCTGGTTCTCACCGTGACGGTTCCCGTCACGAGCCCGGTGATGGCTTCGAATCCGGGCGGATCCGGCGCGCTCTCCGCTGCCGTGCAGCCGGATGTCACGGCTGCCGCCGCCGCAAAGGTTGACTTCAACCGCACGGCCGTCACCACGAAGGGCGATCCGGACGGGAAGCTCAAGCAGTTGCTGAGCGCCCAGTCTGTGGGCACCATCACCCGCGCGGCATCGGCGGGCACTCTTGGTGCGCCGCTGGACCAGTTGGTCACGGCCTCACCCTTCGGCTACCGCGTCAGCCCCATCACTGGGGGCGCGGGGGAGTTCCACCGCGGCCAGGATTTCGCCGCCCAGTGCGGCACGGCGGTCCACGCGGCCGCCAGCGGCACCGTGACCTTCAACGGTTGGCATCCCTTCGGCGGCGGAAACCGCGTGGTCATCGATCACGGCAACGGCCTGGAGACCACGTACAACCACCTGTCCTCGGCCTCGGTCCAGGTCGGCCAGAAGGTGTCCCGCGGTGACGTCGTCGCCATGAGCGGGACCACCGGCGCCTCCACGGGCTGCCACCTTCACTTTGAAGTGATGGTCAACGGCGACGTCGTTGATCCGCTCGGCTGGCTCTAAACAAGACGATGGGCTGCTCTCAACTTCCCGTGACACGCCGTGATCTGAATGTGACATTGGATCCGGACTGATGTAGGGTTTGAAGCACGCCAACTTTTCCGAAGTTGGCGCTCTTGAGTGGATTGCCTAGCTCTGCCACCGCTCAAGGTCCGTTCGCATTACATCGTCTGGCAGGGGCGGGGGAACCAATTTTGGCCTTCGAAAGAAGGCCTTGGGGTTAAGTCGCAAAGCTTCCAAGGAAGCAGCGCGGCCGGGTGACTCCCATCCGAATCCGACAGCTCACCTCGTAGGCATTGGGAGAGGCTACTTTCGTGTCTTCACGCCACAATTCTGCGCGCATGCGCACCGGCGAGGCTCTGTCGAGCCCGCTGGAATCCACATCACGTGCCGCCCTTGCCGGCGCCCGGATTGGATCACGTTCCGCAGGCTCAATCTCTACCGAGCCCGGACAGCATGCAGTTTCCGCTTTTGGCGCGTCTTCGCAGTACACCCTTCGCTAAGTAACCCATTTCGGGGCGATCCGGCGTACCCCCAAGATGCCGGAGCGTCCTCAGTCCGTGCCCGAAAGCGCGCGGTCCAAGGATCACGAAAGAGAGAACTTAATGACTACTCGTGCAAACGTTGCACGGCACCGCGCCGAGGTCACCAAGACCAACTCGCTGGCTGTTATTGCTAAGGCTGTCGGCGACAACGCCGGCGGCGTGGGCCGTCAGGCCGCGGTCATCGCCGCAGCTTCCGGTCTGGTACTGACCAGTGGAATCGCAGCCAACGCTGCTGAAACCAATGTTCAGCGCGAATCCACCTCCGCTTCGGCCCTGGAAGTCCAGTCCGCAGCTCCGGCCACCATCTCGGCCGCGTCCACCATCGCGATCTCCTACGAGAAGCCCGCCGTGACCACCACGCCGGCTCCCGTCGTCGAGGCTCCCAAGCCCGTCGTGAAGGTCCAGGACGCTACGGCCTCCCGCGCCGGCGGCACCGAGCTTGGCGTCAGCGGCGGCGTCGCTGCCCAGGCTCCGGCCGGCATCGGAAGCGGCGCTGGCGCGACCATCGCCGCCGCTGCCTACGCACAGATCGGCGTGGCGCAGGACTGCACCGCCCTCGCCACCAACGCACTGGCCGCGGCCGGCATCCACTACCACGGCTGGCCGGCAGGTTACCTGTCCCTGGGCCGCACCGTGAGCGCCGGCGAGGCACGCCCGGGCGACCTCGCCTACTACCAGAACGGCGGCGTGGGCATGGCTCACATCGCGGTCTACGTCGGCAACGGCATGGCAGTGCACGGCGGCTGGAACGGCGGCACCACCGCGCTGTACAGCGTAAACGTCGGCTCCGGCCCGGTCTTCATCCGCGTCGGCGCCTAAGCACGAACCCCGGCTTTTCGAAAGACCCCCGCCTGCAGGCGGGGGTCTTTTGCGTTGCCGCGCAGTGAACTTTCCGCGCCGGGGACTGCGCCGGCGAAAAAATATTCGGTGATCCGGCACTTGAGTGTTTACTCTTGTGTTGTCGATCCATAGCCCGACCATGCAGAGGGCAGCCGGCCCTCGTGCCGCTGGCGGGTGCGGCCGTGAAGAGGTATGCGGATGCGCACTCTCGTTCTGAATGCTGGATATGAACCGCTGGCGGTCATCACCTTCCGCCGGGCGCTTGTCCTTGTCCTGACCGGAAAGGCCAGCGTGGTGGCCGAAGGGGACGACCCCGTGGTCGGCCCCCAGGACATTTTGGGCCGCCCGTCCGTGATCCTGCTGAACCGCTACATCCGGCCCAGGTACAACACGATGACTGCGGTGAGCCGCCGCGGCGTGCTGCGCCGGGATGCCCACCGCTGCGCGTACTGCGGCAAGGCTGCCCACACCATCGACCACATCCAGCCCAAGTCGCGGGGCGGAGCCGACTCCTGGGAGAACCTGGTGGCGGCCTGCCTACGGTGCAACAACGCCAAGAGCGACCATACGCCGGCGGAGATGGGCTGGAAGATCGGTTTTGTTCCGGGCCCGCCAAAGGGCGCCATCTGGCAGATCAAGGAACTCGAGAAGCCGACGCCGGCCTGGGATCCGTTCCTGCTGCCTGAATCGGCTGCCTGACCTGCTGCCTGATCAGCTGGTGAGATTGCTGCCGGCGCGCGTTACGGCTTGCTCGGTGGCGGCCGGCGCCGCGCTACGCTGAACCGATGGAGTTCGATGCCATCATTCTCGCCGGGGGACGGGCCTCCCGCCTCGGCGGCGTGCCCAAATCCGGGCTGATCTTCGACGGGGCCACCCTCCTGGAGCGGTCACTGCGGGCCGCGGGCGCGGCGGCGCGCACCGTCGTCGTCGGCCCCGACCCCGGGGGCCTGCCCGGCGGCGTCCTGACCTGCCGTGAGAACCCGCCCTTCGCGGGGCCGGCCGCAGCCATCGCCGCGGGCCTGGCTGCCCTGGCCGCCGACCGCGCGGGCCGGCGCGCAGCGGCCGCGCCCTTTACCCTGGTTCTGGCGTGCGACATGCCGCGGTCCGCCGACGCGGTCCGCGCCCTGGCTGAGGCGCTGGCCGCGCCTGCCGCAGGTACGCCGGAATGGGACGGGCCCGACGGCGTCATGGCAGTCTCGGCCGACGGCCGGAAGCAGCCGCTCGCGGGCTTTTATGGTACGGCTGTGCTACAACGTTCCGTCGCCGACGCCGCGTCCCGGAACAGGCTGGAAAACGCGTCGGTCTTCACCCTTCTTGCTAGGCTGGACGTGCGGGAAGTTCGCGTTCCGCCGGGTTCCACGGACGACGTCGACACCTGGGATGACGCGTCCGCACTAGGGGTATCCGGCAGGATTCCCGACGGCGGTCCGGGCTCCGGCCCGGCTCTGCGCAGCTGAACTCGACCATGGAGGCAAACGGTGAAAAGCCAGGATGAAACACTGGAAGACTGGTGCCGTGCCCTGCTCCAGGCCCTGGAGCTGGACGACGTTGAGATTGACGTAAATGAGGTCCTCGCCTTGGCCGGCGTGGCCGCCCATTCCGTGGTGCGCCCGGCGGCACCGCTGACCACGTTCATTGCCGGCTTTGCCGCCGGTCTGGCCTCGGGCTCCGGGCAGGCCACGGACGCTGTGTCCATGGAGGCCGCGATGGCCGTGGCCCGCCGGCTCGCCAAGGATTACGCAGCCGCCGAAACTTCCGGGGCATGACGGCTGCGGCCCCGGACGGCAGCGGACCAGCCACCGCCGCAGGTGGAGATGCCGGCAGAGATGGAGGTGGAGATGCAGTCAGAGATGGCGGCCGAGACGGAGTCAGAGACGGCCTCGGCGACCCTCACATCCCGGCGGACCAGGATGCGGCGGGCCAGGATACCGCAGACCAAGATGTAGCGGACCAGGACACCGCGGACCAGGATGCAGCGGCCGAGGACACCGCGGCAGAGCCGCACAGGCACCTGGCCCACACGTGGCAGGAGGCCCGGCAACTCGCGTTCGACTGCGCCGTTCCCATCCCGGCCGCCCCTGTCCCGCTGCGGCAGGCGCTGGGCAGGACCCTCGCGGCGGACGTCGTTGCCCAGCAGGACATGCCCCATTACGCTTCTTCGGCCATGGACGGCTGGGCCGTCAACGGCAGCGGCCCCTGGATCCTGGCCGAACCCGGCCAGCGGCTGGCACCGCATCAGGCCAGCCCGATTGCCACCGGCGGCCTCATCCCGCCCGGGGCCAGGGCGGTGTTGCGCAGCGAAAGCGGCATCATCGGTGCCGACGAGGACGGCCTGCCCGTCCTGAAGCTGGGCGGCACCGCGAAACCAGGAGACCCGCGCAACGGCGACCACATCAGGAAAGCCGGAGAGGAAGCCGCCGCCGGGGACGTCCTGATCCAGCGCGGCACGGTCCTGAACCCCGCCCATCTTGCCCTCGCCGCGCTGGCCGGAAGCGACACTCTTCCCGTGCTCGGCAAGGCCGTAGTGCGCCTCGTCTTCACTGGCTCCGAGGTCGTGACGAGCGGGATGCCGGCACCAGGGCAGGTCCGCGACACCTTCGGACCCCAACTGGCCGCCGTGGTGGGAATGCTCGGCGGAATCTGTACCGAAGAAGTGAAAGTCGGCGACACCTACGCCGAATGGCTCGCCGCGCTCGAGGACACCGATCCTGCTGGTGAAAACCTGCCCGCCGACGTCGTGATCACCACCGGCGGCACGGGACGCTCCGGAACAGACCACCTCCGCCGCTCGGTCGCCGAACTCGGCGGCCGCCTCCTGATCGACGGAATCGCCATGCGGCCGGGCCACCCCGCCGTGCTGGCCGAGCTGCCGGACGGCCGTTACATCCTCGGCCTGCCAGGAAACCCGCTCGCGGCCATGATGGCACTGTCCACGATCGGGGCCCCACTCCTCGCAGCCCTGGGGCACGGCGCGATCCCCCCGCTCAGCGAGGTGCCCTGCGGCTCGACCATTGACGCCGATCCGGGCCGGACCCGGCTCATGCCCTTCCGGCTGCTCTATGGCATGGCATCGCCGGCGCAGCACACCGGCCCGGGAATGATGCGGGGCCTGGCCGGCGCCGACGGTGTGCTGGTGGTCCCGCCCCATGGCGTGCAGCTGGGGGAAGTGGTCCCCGCATTCGCCCTCCCGTGGGGTGCGCCGCTGCCTGACGCTTCGGCAGCGGCCGCCGCGCAGAAGCCGGCGGCGAAACGGACCGCCAGGAAGACCGCGGCCAGCGACGGGCCGGTGGACTGGAGTGCCCTTTTGGGCTGAGTCCCGGCCCGCTGCGCCGGCGTCAGGGCCGGACACGCCATCACAATCAGACACTTACAATGATGGAACAAGCCAAAGATTCAAACAGCCGCAAGATTCAAACAGCGGCAGGACATGTTGCTTAGGAGCACCGGATGGGCCGTGTGACACAGCGCCGCAAGGTGCACAAGATCGTCCTGGACGGGTCCCCGCAGGCCCTCGAATTCCCCGTCCGGCACCGGGAGGACGTCCTTGCCGTCGAGGAACCGCTGGAAATCCGGCTCGGCAACATGTCGTTCTCCGTCACCATGCGAACGCCGGGCAATGACTTCGACCTCGTCGCCGGCTTCCTCGTCTCGGAGGGGATCATCTGGGCTCCCGAACAACTGGTCTCGCTCAGGTTCTGCGCCGGCGAAGACGCCGACGGCATGCAGACGTTCAACGTGGTGGAGGCGCAGCTCCGGCCCGACGTCGTACGGCCCGAGACGGGACGCAACGTCTTCACCTCCAGTTCCTGCGGCATCTGCGGGACGGACTCGATCGATGCCGTGCGGAAGTCCTCGCACTACAGTCCGGCACAGGATCCGCTGACCGTTCCCGTGGAAACGCTGGCGGCCCTCCCGGACGCCCTCCGGTCCGCCCAAGAGGTCTTCGAGGTCACCGGCGGAGTGCACGCCGCCGGACTCTTCAGGATCTCCGACGACGGCTCGGCCGAGTTGCTGTGCCTGCGCGAAGACGTGGGCCGGCACAACGCGGTGGACAAGGTGGTGGGCTGGGCGCTCCGCGAAGGCCTGCTCCCGCTCCGGGGCACCGTGTTGCAGGTGTCCGGCAGGGCATCGTTCGAGCTGGTCCAAAAGGCGGCCCTCGCCGGAATCCCGGTCCTCGCCGCAGTCAGTGCCCCCTCCAGCCTGGCCGTCGAGCTCGCCGAGGCCAGCGGGATGACCCTGGCCGGGTTCAGCCGCGGGACCAGCCTGAACGTGTACGCGGGTCAGCAGCGCGTCGCGGTTCCGGCTCCCGCGGCTGGCTAGCGGCAACAGTTGGCCAACAGGTTCTCCGCGGCGTAAGTTTTATCCATCGATTGGAAATCGATCGGACCCCCCCAGCGCTGAAGAGGATCACATTGCACGACGACCGCCGTCTTACGGAAGTCCGGCTGGACCGCTTTCTGCGTGACCGGATCGGCCCGGCCGTCTACCCGCGCAGCGTGCCGCTGGCACTGAGCAGCTGGGACGCGCCGGACGAACCCGTGCCGGTGCTCGAGGCCCTGCGGCAGGAGTTCGGACCCCAGGAACACGGCGCGGCCTGGGGCCGGCCCTGGAGCACCAAGTGGCTCCGGCTCCGGGGTGAAGTGCCGGACGCCTGGGGAACCTCGGCCGGCACCTCGGTGGAGATCCTCGTGGACCTCGGCTTCAGCGGTGACCTCCCGGGCTTCCAGTGCGAAGGCATTGCCTGGCGGCCCGACGGAACCATCATCAAGGCGATCTCGCCACGGAACCAGTACATCCCGCTCAAGCTCCTGGGCAGTGGCATGGCCGTCGACTTCTACGTCGAAGCCGCGGCCAACCCCGACTTGTCCCAGAACTGGACATTCGCCGCCACCCCCTACGGCGACAAAGCGACGTCGGGCAGCGAGCCGAAGTACCGCCTCGGCAGGATCGCCATCGCCGAACGCAACCAGGCCGTCTGGGAACTGCAGCAGGACATCCTCACGCTCAGCGGGCTCATGCACGAGCTGCCCATGGACCTGCCACGCCGCCACGACATCCTGCGGGCGCTAGAACGCATGCTGGACATCATGGACCCCGACGACGTTGCCGGGACCGCGGAGGCCGGACGGGCCGCCCTGGCCGATGTCCTGTCCCGGCCGGCCTATGCCTCGGCGCACCAGCTCGTGGCCACGGGCCACGCCCACATCGATTCGGCCTGGTTGTGGCCGGTCCGGGAAACCATCCGCAAGTGCGCCCGGACGTTCTCCAACGTCGTCGCGCTGATGGACGAGAATCCAGATTTCGTCTTTTCGTGCTCCTCCGCCCAGCAGCTCGCGTGGATGAAGGAGTACTATCCGGAGCTCTTCGGGCGCATCAGGGACAAGGTCCGGGCCGGCAGGTTCGTTCCCGTCGGCGGGATGTGGGTCGAATCCGACTCCAACATGCCCGGCGGCGAGGCCATGGCACGGCAGTTCCTCGAGGGCAAGAGCTTCTTCCTGGCCGAATTCGGCGTCGATTGCCAGGAGGCGTGGCTGCCGGACACCTTCGGGTATTCGGCGGCTCTGCCGCAGATCATCAAGGCCGCAGGCAGCCGCTGGTTCCTGACCCAGAAGATCTCCTGGAACCAGGTCAACAGGATGCCCCACCACACCTTCAACTGGGAGGGAATCGACGGCACCAGGGTGTTCACCCATTTCCCGCCGGTGGACAGCTACAACTCCGACCTCAGCGCCCGGGACCTGGCGCACGCTGAACGGAACTACCGGGACCACGGACGCGGAGGCACGTCGCTGGTTCCGTTCGGGTACGGCGACGGCGGCGGGGGCCCAACCCGCGAGATGCTGGCTGCAGCGGAGCGCACGGCGGACCTGGAAGGATCCCCGAAGGTGCGGATCGGCTCGGCTGCCAGCTTCTTTAGCCAGGCCCAGGCCGACTATGAACCCCTGCCGGTCTGGGTGGGGGAGATGTACCTGGAACTGCACCGCGGCACCTACACCAGCCAGGCCAAGACCAAGCTGGGGAACAGGCGCAGCGAGCACCTGCTCCGGGAAGCCGAGCTCTGGAGTGCCACCGCGGCTGTGCGGGCCGGGCACAGCTACCCGGCTGCGGAGCTCAAGCGCCTCTGGCGGCTGGTCCTGCTGCAGCAGTTTCACGACATCCTGCCGGGGAGCTCCATCGCGTGGGTCCACCAGGACGCCGAACGGAACTACGCCGCCGTCGAACGGGGGCTGGAAGCGATCATCACGAACGCCGCGGCGGCGGCCCTCGGCGCCGGCAGCCGGGAATTCCTGCTCAACGCGGCCCCGCACGAGCGCCTGGGTGTGCCTGCCCTGGCCGCTGCCGAACCGGTCCGGCCCGGGCGGCCGGTAGGGGTCACCGAGGCCGGCGGCGGCTACATCCTGGACAATGGCATCATCCGGGCCGTGGTGGATGCCAACGGACTGCTGGTCTCCCTCGCGGACCACGCCACCGGACGCGAGGCGATTGCTCCCGGCGAGGTCGGCAACCTCCTCGAGCTGCACCGGGACACGCCCAATGAGTGGGACGCGTGGGACATCGACGCCTTCTACCGCAGGAACGTCGTCCGTCTGGTTGAGGCGCGTTCGGTAACACTGGAGCGCGGCCTCCCGGGCGAAAGCCCGGACGCCGTCGTGGTGGTGGAGCTGATGGCCGGGTCCTCTGCCGTGACCCAACGGATTACGCTCGCGGCGGGTGCAGACTCGCTCGCGATCACCACAGTCGTGGACTGGCAGGAGAGCGAGAAGCTGCTCAAGTTGGGCTTTGCCCTGGATGTCAGGGCGGACCGGTCGGCGGCGGAGACGCAGTTCGGGCACGTGTTCCGCCCCACCCATGTCAACACGTCCTGGGAGGCCGCGAAATTCGAAATCTGCGCCCACCGCTGGATCCACGTCGCCGAGCCAGGCTACGGGGTGGCGATCTCCAACGCTTCCAGCTACGGCCACGACGTCACCCGCAACGTCCGGGAGGACGACGGCGGCACCACCACCACAGTGCGGCTCTCACTCCTGCGCGCACCGAAGTTTCCGGATCCCGGCGCGGACCAGGGCAGGCACGAGCTGCACGTCACGGTCCGTCCGGGCGCCACGATTGCGGCCGCCGTCGAAGAGGGCTACCGCACCAACCTGGCGCCGCGGGTGGTGCGCGGGGCGCACGGGGTGGAACCGCTGGTCACAGTCGTCAACCAGGCCCTTGTCATTGAAGCGGTCAAACTCGCTGAAGACGGTTCCGGAGATGTGATTGTCCGGCTGTACGAAGCGCTGGGGGAGCGGTCCACCGGCGCGGTGAAGGCCAATTTCCCGGTCCGCGGGCTACACGCCGTGGATCTGTTGGAACGGCCCGTCGACGCCCCGGGCGTGACGGCAGGCCGCGATTCGGCCGTGCTTACCCTGCGGCCCTTCCAGCTGGTCACGCTGAGGTTTGTGCGCTGAAAGACCGGGCCGCCTGACACCGCTCCACGCAGGGGAATCCGGCCGGCACTGTCGGGGCATCCGGACGACACTGTCCGGAGCAACCGGAAATACCCTTAAACAGGCTGAGTGGGAGCGGTCCTTCCGGACCGCTACCACTCATCCCCCCAATGGCGCTTGGACGACTGCCTCTGCTTCGCACGGCTGATTTCCGTACACGAAGCGGTTGCCGCTTTCACACATTCATGATTCTTTCACGATCTAATGATTTTGTGAATGCTCTACGTTTCGTTCTTACGGAATGTTGCGCGAGTGTTACCACTTTTTCTTCCCAACGAGCCCCGACGCCCAGAACAGGCCCAGACCCAGGACGTAGCCCACGACGGCCAGATAGTTGACCGTCTGCTGGGCCAGGAGCCAGTCTTCCGGGGCGAAGGAGGCGGGGACGGTGAACGCGGTGGCGAGGGCGCCGAGGCAGGTCAGGAGGGCCCCCGCACGCACGAGCCGCGGCAATTGGCTCCTTGCGGTGGCCAGCAACGCGGGCAGCAGGGCGAGGGAGACAAAGGCAGGATAGGTGCGGCCGGCCGCGGCGTAGAACGGCGCCAGGACTGCATTGGGCCCGCCCTTGTCCGCAATGCCCAGCAGGCCCGACGAGGACCCGCGGGTGTCCATGAGGAAGAAGGTCACCGCCACAACGACGGCGCTGAGAGCCAGGGCCCAACGGCCGGCCGGGCCCGCAATGAAGCGGTAGCCGCGCTCATCCTCCAGTCCCGTCGCCACGCGCAGACCTACCAGCAGGACGGCCGCGAACACGAGGAACCGCAGGAGGAGATGGGTGAGGTTCCATCCCCCCAACGCCCCGTCGATCGCCTCATAGGGGCCGGTCACGGAGAGCAGGCTGCACAGGGTTGCGAGCACCAGGATCCAGAAAACGGCCCTGTTCCGGCCCTGGATCGCATCCGGAACGCGGAGAAGGAGCACCACCGTGCAAGTGATCAGCGTGCCCCACTGGAGGGTTGCCATCATTCTGGGTTCCCCCACGTCGCTTTCCTGGCTCAGCCCCAAGATGGTCAGGCCATGCCAGCTTGCTTCTTCGGCGCCCGCTTCGCAAGTGTCTTGGCCAGCCAGATCAGGGACAGTCCCAGGACCAGGCACAGGACCGCCGAGTAGTTGAAGACGAACTTCATGAATCCCAGGGACGGAGGAATGACCGGGGAGAGCAGGCTGAGGCAGATGGCCACGGTGCCCAGGGCCAGCAACGCCGCGCTGGAGCGCACCAGGGCCGGGAGTCCGCTGCGCAGGGTCCGCACCATGGCCGGAAACAGGGCCGCGGTGATGAATGCCGGGTACAGGCGGCCGGCGGCCCCGTAATACTCCACCAGGGCGGCATTGTGGCCGTCCTTGGCGAACACGGCGACCAGCCCCGCCGAAGAACCGGCCGTGTCCATCATGAGGAAGACCGCCACCACCGCAATGGAGGCGGCTGCGGCGATCGCGATTCCAATGGGACCGGTGATGAGCTTCAGGGCGTCGCACGCGCTGAAGCCCCGGGCCAACCGGATTCCAAGAAAGAAGATGCCGCCGAAGATGACGAAGCGCAGCACCAGGTTGGCGAAGTTCATGCCTCCCAGGACCTGGTCCACGGCCAGATAAGGGGCATCAATGCTGAGCAGGATCGCCACGGTCATGAGCGCAAAGATCCAGAACAGGGACCGGTTTTCACCGCGGAGAACGCTGGGCACGCGGACAAGCGTGACAACGCAGCACAGCGCCAGCGTGGTCCACTGCAGGATCGCGATCATCCGAGGTTCTCCCAAATCTTTTCTGTTTGTGCCTGCTCCTGCTCGTGGCGCCGCAGCGATTTCCCGAGCGCCTGAAGCCGCTCCCCGGCCAGGGAACTAAGTTCACCGTCGGAAAGGGCATCCAAGGCTGCCTGCTTCGCCCCTGGCGTCCAGCCGGCCTCGGCCTCGGTGAGCAGGCCCGTGGCGACGAGCCCGCCCGTGAAGCCTACGCCCGCCGCGCGGGCGGTCGCGACCGCCAGTTCGGGGGAGAGCCGGTTGGCCGTGAGCTGGGCCGAATAATTTTGCGGAGCCACGCCGGTGGCAGCCGAAACCCGGTGACGCAACTCACCGTCGTCAATCGCATCCACCCAGTTCCGGACGGACGTGGCGTGCGGGGCGGGGCTCAACGCAGGAGTCATTGAGCTGCCCTGGTCGCCATAGCCGCCGTAGGCAGGGGAGGACCGGGAAATGACTGCGCGCAACAGGTCCATGGTGGCAACCTGGCTGACGAGTTCGGCCGGCGTGGGTGGCTGCGGCGGGGCGGCCAGCTCCACATAGTGGTCGAAGGACGCGAGCTCCGCCAGCGGGCTCAAGCCCAGGGCGCGGCTAATGCTGACCAGAGTGGTTTCGGCTACTTTTCCGCGCACCAGCTGCTGCGCGAAGGTGGTGCGCTTGATCCCCGAGATTCTGCAGAGATCGGCCGTGCTCGCGGACGGGGCAACGCGGTGAAGCCAGAGTTGGAACGCCTTTGCGGGTAATGGCATCTAGGGCTTCCTGCGGAGTCGGCGGGCAGTATGGCTACTGGCATGCGGTGGGGCAGCGGCGATTGGGGCGGGCGGTGACGGGGGCGTCACGGAGGGGGCTGGGATTTTACGTGAGGTGCTAATTCAACTATGCTAAATGGTCGAACCCGCTGGTCCGTACACCCCCCAAGTCCGGACCGGCGGGTTCTTCTATGCCCGGCTGGTTTTCGGTCCCGTCGGGACGCGCAGTTACTCCCAGTCGGGACGGTCCGTTTTGGGCCGCAGTGAGAGGATGAAGTAATGACTGCAACCCTTGTTGCCAAGGACCTTTCCGGTGGACACGATCACCGCACACTCTTCTCGAAGCTGTCCCTGACCGTAGCGCCCGGTGACGTCGTCGGCGTGGTCGGCGCCAATGGTGCCGGCAAATCAACCCTGCTGCGGCTGCTGGCCGGCGTCGACGGTCCGCAGGAAGGCACAGTGAGCCTGGCCCCCGCCGACGCCTTTGTCGGCTGGCTGCCGCAGGAGCACGAACGGATTGCCGGCGAAACGGTGGCGGGCTATATCGCCCGGCGCACCGGCTGCGCCCAGGCGACCCTGGAGATGGAATCCACCGCGGAGGCGCTGGGCTCCTGCGCTCCGGGCTCCGACGACGCCTACTCCCTTGCCTTCGACCGCTGGATGGCCTCCGGTGCCGCCGACCTGGAGGACCGCATCCCGTCCGTCCTGGCGGACCTTGGCCTCGATGTGGGCCCGGACGCCGGAATGACTGGCCTGTCCGGTGGCCAGGCGGCCCGCGTGGCGCTCGCCGCCCTGCTGCTGAGCCGGTTCGACATCGTGCTCCTGGACGAACCCACCAACGACCTGGACCTCAACGGCCTGGCCAAGCTCGAGGCCTTCGTGCAGGGCCTGCGCGGCGGCGCCGTCCTGGTCTCGCATGACCGCGAGTTCCTGGCGCGCTGCGTCACCACCATCGTGGAACTGGATCTGGCCCAGAACTCGGTGGCGGTGTACGACGGCGGCTACGAGGCCTACCTGGAGGAACGCGCCGTCGCCCGCCGGCACGCACGGGAACGGTTCGAGGAGTACGCGAACATCAAGGCGGACCTCGTCTCCCGCGCCCGCACCCAGCGCGAGTGGAGCTCCCAGGGCGTCCGCAATGCCATGAAGAAGAACCCGGACAATGACAAGATCCGCCGGGCGGCCAGCACCGAGTCCTCCGAGAAGCAGGGCCAGAAGGTCCGGCAGATGGAGTCCCGCATCGCCCGGCTCGAAGAAGTTGAAGAGCCGCGCAAGGAATGGCAGCTGCAGTTCAGCATCGGGGCGGCACCCCGCTCCAGCGCCGTCGTCGCCACCCTGCGCGACGCCGTCGCGGTGCAGGGCGACTTCACCCTGGGCCCGGTGAACCTGCAGCTGAACGCGGGCGAGCGGATCGGGATCACGGGTCCCAACGGCGCCGGCAAGTCCACCCTGCTCCGGCTCCTGCTCGGCGTCCAGCAGCCCGACTCCGGTGACGCCTCCATGGGCGCGTCCGTGGCCGTCGGGGAGATCGACCAGGCGCGCGGCCTCTTGGCCGGCGACCTGTTGCTCGCAGACGCCGTCGAGGCCGTCCTGACGGACCAGACCCCGGCCGAGGTGCGCACCCTGCTGGCCAAATTCGGCCTCAAAGCCGATCACACCAACCGGGCCGTGGATTCCCTCTCCCCGGGGGAACGGACCCGGGCCGCCCTGGCGCTGCTGCAGGCCCGCGGCGTGAACCTGCTGGTGCTGGACGAACCCACCAACCACCTTGACCTGCCCGCCATCGAACAGCTCGAGGAAGCCCTCGACAGCTATGACGGCGCGCTGCTGCTGGTCACCCACGACCGCCGGCTGCTGGAAAACGTCCGCCTGGACGTGCGCTGGAACGTCGAGAACGGCGTCGTCACCGAGCTGCACGCCGATGCCCCGAAAGGCAACACCAAATGAGCATGGACCGGGTCGCCTGGAGCTCCCTCTACAACATCACCCGCGCCTCCAGCGGGTCCAAGCCGTTCTCGAAAGAGACCCTGAAGCGCGTGTTCAGTTTTGCCCGCCCCCACCGCGGCAAGCTGATCGCCTTCGTACTGCTGTCCATCGTGATGGCCTTCCTGGCTGTCGCCACCCCGGTCCTCGCCGGGCAGGTGGTTGACGAGATCATCGCCCACGCGGAGGCCTCAACCGTGATCTGGCTGGCCGTCCTGATCGCCATCGTCGCGGTGGCCGAGGCGGGCCTGGGCCTCGTGACGCGCTGGCTGTCCTCCACGATCGGCGAAGGCGTGATCGTGGACCTGCGCACGAAGGTCTTCGACCACGTCCAGAAAATGCCGATCGCCTTCTTCACCAGGACCCGGACCGGGGCCCTGGTCAGCCGGCTGAACAACGATGTCATTGGCGCGCAGTCGGCCTTCGCCGGCACGCTCTCCGGCGTGGTCAGCAATGTCGTGGCCCTGGCGCTGACCCTCGCGGTGATGCTGAACAAATCGTGGCTTGTGACAGTGCTCGCAATGATCCTGCTGCCGATCTTCCTGATCCCGGCCCGCCGGATGGGCTCCAAACTGGCCGATCTGCGGCGCGAAGCCGCCGAACACAACGCCACCATGGGCACCCAGATGACCGAGCGCTTCTCCGCGCCCGGTGCCACGCTGGTCAAGCTCTTCGGCCGCCCCGACGAGGAATCCCGCGAGTTCGCCCTCCGGGCCGGCCGCGTCCGGGACATCGGCGTCCGCACCGCCATGCTGCAGTTCACCTTCGTCACGGCGCTGACGCTGGTCTCGGCCTTGGCCCTGGCACTGGTCTACGGCCTGGGCGGCTGGCTCGCGCTCGAGGGGCAGCTGGCCGCGGGCGACGTCGTGGTGCTCGCGCTGCTGCTCACCCGCCTGTACGCGCCGCTCACGGCACTTTCGAGCGCACGGGTGGAGGTCATGAGCGCCCTGGTCAGCTTCGAGCGCGTCTTTGAGATCCTGGACCTCAAGCCGCTCATCCAACAGAAGCCGGATGCCGTGGCCTCCCCGCCGGGTCCGCTCTCGGTGGAGTTCGACGACGTCCGCTTCGCCTACCCCTCGGCGGAGAAAGTCTCGCTGGCCTCCCTGGAGGACGTGCTGACCCTGGACACCCGCGGCGGCGAGGAAGTGCTGCACGGCATCAGCTTCCGGGTGGAGCCGGGCCAGACGGTGGCCCTCGTCGGCTCCTCCGGAGCGGGCAAGTCCACCATTGCGCAACTCCTGTCGCGCCTGTACGACGTCGACTCCGGCGCCATCCGCTTCGGCGGCACCACACCCGGCACCGGCGTGGACGTCCGCGACCTCACGTTCGACTCGATGCGCGCGACCCTCGGCATGGTGACGCAGGACGGTCACCTGTTCCACGAGAGCATCGCCTCCAACCTGCGCCTGGCCCGCCCGGAGGCCACCGAAGAACAGATGTGGGATGCGCTGCGGCGTGCCCGGCTCGAAGACATGATCCGGTCCCTGCCCGATGGGCTGGACACCGTGGTGGGGGAGCGCGGCTACCGGCTCTCCGGCGGCGAGCGGCAACGCCTGACCATCGCCCGCCTGCTGATCGCGCAGCCGCGGGTGGTCATCCTCGACGAAGCCACCGCCGCGCTGGATTCGACCAACGAGGCCGCCGTCCAGGAAGCGCTGGGCGCCGCTCTCGAAGGCCGTACCGCCGTCGTGATCGCCCACCGTCTCTCGACGATCCGTGCGGCGGACGCGATCCTGGTGGTGGAGGACGGCTCGATCGTGGAGCGAGGTACCCACCGGGAGCTCCTCGCCGCCGAGGGCCGCTATGCGGAGCTGTACCGGACGCAGTTCTCCGAGGCCAGCGCGGTCGCCCAGGAGGCCGTGCCCGGCTACTGAGCCGGTGTTGGAGGCCGGCTACTGAGCCGGTGTTGGAGGCCGGTGTTGGAGGCTGGTGTTGGAGGCCTCTGGCCTGTACGGTCCTAGCCCGCGGACGGCTTGGCGGACAGGGCCGGCAGCACATGGTCCGTCAGCAGCGGGGCGAGGTCGCCGGGCAGTTCGGCGGACAGGTCCAGCCAGCGGATCTCGGCGATTTCCGCCGACGGCCGGGCGCTCCACACCCCGGGCGCCGTGAAGACCGTGGCCTCGATCTGGGTGGCCGCCTCGTTGGCGGCATCCGCCAGCCAGCAGCCCAGCAGGTCCAGCCGGTCCGGGGCCAGCACGATCCCCACTTCTTCCTGGAGCTCGCGCGCCGCCGCCTGGGCCGCCGTTTCGCCGGCCTCGGGTTTGCCGCCGGGGTGCATGAACTTGTCCGTGCCCCGTTTCCGGACGGTCAGGAGGCGCCCGGAGCGATCGAAAACGCAGACCGCGGAGACGACAATGCGCGGGTTCATCCGGCGCGCCCTGCATCCGGCGCGGTATCCGGGACCGCGTCCGGCGTTACGCCTGGCCTTGGATCCGGAACTGGGCTTGGTCCTGCTTCCAGCCGGCGCAGGACGGACTCCAGCAGCTGGTCCTTGGCGGGGCCGGTGACATCCCAGCGGTAGCCGCATTGGTCCGGTCCGCGGAACGTGTACGTCACGCGGTAGGTGTCTGGGTCGCACCAGTGCTCGTCCTGGTTGGCCTGCCCGTCAAAGCCCATACGGTGGAAGGGGCGGCCGTCCGGGAAGTACACGTCCAGGACCTCGGGGGTGTCGGCCGGCCGCAGCAGATATTCCCGGCTCGCCGGGCCGGTGAACGGTGCGCGGTCCAAGGGGGCCCAGCGCACGGTGCCTTCTTCACGCCACAACAGGCCGCCGTCGTCGTGGGCGGTGAAGCGTACGACGCCGGTGAAGGTTCCGTTGATCCCGGTGCTGCGGTCGAGCAGGGTGCGGTCGACGGACCAGGAGCCGCGCAGATAGGCGCGGAGGTCAAAGTCCGGACCCGTGTCCGGGGTTTCGTCCGGGGCAGGAATGTTCAAGTGCCCTCGATTGGAATCGAACCAACGACACCGGCTTTAGGAGAGCCGTGCTCTATCCACTGAGCTACGAGGGCGGGCATCCGCGGGCGGCCGGGGCCGGTCCGGTCGGACACGGATATAAGCATACAAGGTGAGCGCGCGTACTACGCTCTTGGCATGACTGCAGGAACCGCCGAGCTTTCCGCCGGAGCCCTCTACTACCCCGATGTGGCCGCGACCAGGTTTTACGTCGGGGCCCTGGCGAAGCTGAGCGTGTTGCAGTATTTCGTGGCCGAGTCGGCTGTGATCGGCGCCTGGGCGGGAGCGGAGCCATACAGCCGCCGCACGGGCTACATCAGCGACCTGGGCGCCGTGGCGTGTGGAGAGTTCTCCGGCCGGGACGTCTGCTCGCCGGCGCACCTGCTGATGAACGCGTCGTTTGTGGTCCAAGGCCTTGGCATGATGGTCGGCGCGCTGCTGCTCGGCTCGGCGCTCCTGTGTTGTGCCGCGCGGACCGGAGTGCCCCTCAGGCGCGGCCGGGTGCCGGGGCGGGCGCACGGCCGCGCGCGCKGGGGCGCGGGGGTGGTGGCAGCGGTCGCCGCCCGGCTGCTGACCGGCACGGCCGGGGCAGGAACGGTCATCGTGGGGCTGGTGCCCGAGGACGCGGGATCGGCCTGGCACGTGGCCGGTGCCCTGATGTACTTCGCCGCCGGGGGCCTGGCGCTCCTGGTCCTCGGTCGGCTTTGGCTCCGGCAGACGCCGCTCGGGTGGTTCATCCTGGGCTGCGGGGTTGTGTCCCTGACGGCGCTCATTGCGGGCGGGCTGACGGACATGCACGTGCCGGAACCCGGCACCCTGGAGCGGCTCATGGGCTATCCCATCACCGTCGGCGTCGCCGCGGCCGGCCTTGTCATCGCCCAGCGGGTCCAGCATGAACGCACGGTGCGCAAGCTCGCCCGGGCCCGCCTGAAGCAGGCCGGCTGAGGCTGGCCGGCGGTTCAGGCCCCCMGGGCCCGGGCCGGAGGGCCCGGGCCCTGGGGTCAGTTCCTCGTCCCGCAGCTTTGACCACGGCGACTCCGGCGATCCCTGCAGCGCAGCTTCGGGACTGTCGGTCTGGGTCCACCATTTTGCTTCGAACACCCGGCCTTCGAAGAGCACCCGGGCGCCCTTGCGGTAGACCGTGGCCGGCTGCCAGGCCGGGGCAGTCCCGGCCGGTGCCGTCAGCTGCGGCGTCGGCCGGTCGGCGGCCAGGACCGGACCGATAATGCGCCAGGGGGTCGCGGTGCCCTGCAGGACGGGGTTATCCGGGGTGTCGGCGCGGGTCCACCATTTGGCCTCGTAGACGTTCGAATGCCACACGATCCGCTCCCCGGCGGTGTAGGCAGTGGCCTCGGACCACACCGGGTACGGGCTGGTGGAGGGGTTGTCGCTGACGGCCGGGACCGGCGTCTGCGCCGCCGCGGCGGCCGGCGCAGCCGACGGGCTGGCCATGACACCCGCGCCAAGGATCGTGGCGAAGGATGAGCTTCCCTGGTCCACGCCGCTGCAGCCATCGGAAACCTTCGTGACGTCCGGGAAATTCTGGCTGCAGGTGCGGTCACGGTTCAGGGACCACATGGAAAGCCGGCCGATGCCGCGGGCACTGGCGTAGGCGCTCAGTTCCTGCGCGTCCTTGAGCGTGAAGATCTCGCCGGCGACGTCGTTCTGGCCGATCATCGGCGTCAACCCGACCTTGCGCCACACCGTTCCGCTGCCGAGTTCGGTGCCGGAGGCCCGGTACAGGTCGGTCAGTTGCTGATGGGTGGCTTCCGCGGCGGACATGGCGTTCTCGTACATCGACCGGCCCGGCAGCATGCTCCCGCCGTAGTCCATGGTCATGGCGTTCACCCCGGCAAGGTCGACCCCCGCGGTGATCATCTTCTGGACGGCGTCGCTGCCCGACGCCGTGATGCCGTTGGGATCCGCCGGCAGCGTCAGCCAGACGCTCAGGGACTTGCCCTCGCGCTGGCGGTCCTGCTGGAGCGCGGCGATGGCCACCGAGCGCCGCTGAAGGGCCGCGGGGTCGGACAGGGCCTCGCCTTCCACGTCGAGGTCGATGCTGTTGACCTGATAACGGTCGACGACGGTCCGGTAGGCCGACTTGAGCTGGGCAGGATCGGTGCACGCAACGGCCAGCTCCTGGTTGGCCAGCCCGCCGAAGGACACCGCCACGGTGCCGCCGAGTTGCTGAAGCCGGGCCACCCGCCGGTCCAGGTCCAGCGAGGCGGCGGCGTCCGAGAGGGAGTAGGCGGCCCCCCAGGAAGGCGAGCACGGATCCTTGGGATCAGCCACCACGAAGGACAGCACGACCTTTTCGGCTTCCTTGGACGCCGGGTCCTCGAATGCGTACCGGGGCGTCGCTGTGACATCGACATATCCCGAGAAAACGGACGGGATGGCCTCGGCCGCCCGGACGTCCTGGAAGTTGCCCCATGCGACAACGCCGCCGGCGGCGGCCGCCACCACGGCGCCGATGAGTACACCCAGCCGGACCACTGATAGTTTGCGGCCTGGGAATCGTTCGGACACGGGGTCCCCTTTGTGCGTCTTTCGTTGGGCAGCCGGGCACGCGCCGGCAGCCGGCATCAGCTCGTGAAATTTCCGGGGTGTCTGATGTCCGGCAAGCCTCTGACCTTGCATTATCATAAGTGCACTCACCGGAACATTCCGGTGCGGCGTGCGGGTTTTGCCGTAGGCGCGAGCCAATATGCCGACTTTGCAGTCTTATGGGGACTAATGCCAGATCAGCTTGTCTTGCCGCGCTTGGATTCGGAAAGCGCGACCACCGAACTAAAAGGTGCGGTCCGGCGCCGTCAATGGGGGGCAGAGCGGCGTTCCGAGCCGCTGTCAATTGTTCATCCGAGACCATCCCGGCGCAAAATAATCCTTGGCCGCCTGGGAATTCTCACGACGCTGGCGGCTTGGGTAACGTACGTCATTTCCACCATTCTGAAAGAGCTCGCTGACAATCCCAATGCGGGTTTCAGGTTTCAGTTTGAGACGGTTTCCTACCTGATTGTCGTAACATTTCTGACGTTTTCCGCCCTCATGTACCTGATGGCCCGGCAGGGCGCCCTGTACCGGTTCCGCGACCATGCCAGGGTGCCGCGCGGCGAGCTGGACCGGCACTTCGCCGAGTACTCCGAGGGCGTCACCGTGCTGGTGCCCTCCTATGCCGAAGAGCCCCAGGTGGTGCGGGCGACGCTGTGGTCCGCGGCGCTGCAGGAGTTCCCGGATCTCAAAGTGGTGCTGCTGCTCGATGACCCGCCGCATCCCTCGGACCTTGGTGACCGGGTCCGGCTGGACAAGACCCGAGCACTGACCGCCGAGATCGCCGCAGAGCTCAGCGTCCCGGCCGCGCGCTTCGACACTGCCCTGGCCGAATTCCGCAGCCGGGAAAAGGCGCACGGGCGCGGTACTGCGGCCGAGGTGGCCCTGCTGATCGCCGAATATGAGGCAGCCGCCGAATGGCTTGAATCGATGGCCGCTGCCGAAACAGTGGAGGACCACGTCGACGAGTTCTTCGTCGACCTCGTCCTGATGGGCCTGGCCCGCGAGCTGAGGCTGGTGCTCCTGGGACTGAACGCTGCGCTGGCCCAGCAGACCTCGCCGCCGCGCACGCGGATCGAAGAGCTGTACCTCCGGCTGACCTGGATCTTCAACGTCTCCACCGAAACGTTCGAACGCAAGAAGTACGCGAGCCTTTCCCACGAGGCGAACAAGGCCATGAACCTCAACGCCTACATTTCGCTGATGGGCCACACCTGGCAGAAGGAAACCACAGCCGACGGCGTGATCCTGCGCAAGGTGGGCGCCGGCGTCGTTCCTGACCTGGACGGCGAGATCATGGACGTCCCGGACACGACCTATCTGTTGACGCTCGACGCCGACTCGCTGCTTTTGCGCGACTACTGCCTCCGGCTGGTCTACTTCCTGGAATCGGCCGGCAACGAGCGCGTCGCGGTCACCCAGACGCCGTATTCTTCTTTCCGTGGGGCCCCCACCCGCATCGAGCGGGTTGCCGGAGCCACGACCGACCTCCAGCACATCCTCCACCAGGGCATGACCTACTACGGTGCGACTTTCTGGGTGGGCGCCAACGCCGTCATCCGCAAACGCGCACTGGAGGACATCGTCGAGGTGGAGACCACTGGCGGCTTCGAGATCCGGACCTACATCCAGGACCGAACCGTCATCGAAGATACCGAATCCAGCATCGATCTCGGCCAGCACGGCTGGACCCTGGTGAACTATCCGGAACGGCTCAGCTACAGCGCCACACCCCCGGATTTCGGCTCCCTCGTGGTTCAACGCCGGCGCTGGGCAAATGGCGGCCTGCTGATCCTGCCCAAGCTGTGGGTCCAGCTCCGCCAGCACCGGTCCGAGCGCCGCGCGATCCTGTTCCGGGAGGTGCTGCTGCGGGTGAACTACATGGCGTCCATCGCGTGGGCCAGCTTTGGCCTCGTCTTCCTCCTGGCGTACCCCTATGACAGCCGGCTGCTGAGTCCGATCGTGTTCCTCGCGGCCCTGCCGTATTTCCTGGCCATGGGCAGCGACCTGCGCGACTGCGGGCACCGCTTCAGTGACATCCTCCGGATCTACGGCTTCAACCTCGTGCTGCTGCCGGTCAACCTGGCGGGCGTGCTGAAATCGCTGCAGCAGGCAGTCACAGGCGACAAGATTCCCTTCGCCCGCACGCCCAAGGTCAAGGACCGCACCGCCGCCCCGGCGATCTACGTCCTGACGCCGTACGCGATCGTCGCCTTCTCGCTGCTGACCGTATGGCGGGACGCGCAAGTGGGGAACTGGGGCAACGTGGCCTTCGCCTCCGTCAACGCCGTCCTGGCTGCGGGCGCGATCCGCGCTTACATCGGAGTCTTCAACTCCGCCGTGGATGTCTTCCTCGGGGTGGTTAACTGGCTGTATGTCAGTCCCAGGCCCAAAAAAGAGAAGGAGAGCCCCGTGATAGCCAAGACAGCCGAGGAAGTCGACTGGGAAACGATTCTCTATCACGGCGACCGACGGCTGAACCGTGACCTCCGGGGCTCCGCCGACCGCCGCCGTCGAATTGCGGTCCGATGACGCTCGAGGCCCTGGCCGGGCCCGAAGGACGGCTTCCGGAGGGGCTGCCGGACACGGCAGCGGCAGCCGGCGCCGTTCTGGGGGCGGCGGCGGTGTCCGCGGTCCGGTCAACCGACGGGGCGCCTGCCGACGGCGGTGCCGCCCGGAGCATCGGAGTGCGGATGATCGACGGCGGAATCATCGAGGTCCTGCTGCCCGCCAACCAGGAGATCGAGGGTCCGGAGGCGCGCATCGCCGGTGACATCGTCCGCACGCTCGCCGCGGGTCGGCGGATGCCGGTGCTCCTGGTCATCACCGGCGTCGTCGGTGTCAGCATGGAGGCCCGCCAGGTCTACAGCGGTTCCATAGCGGCGACGGCGTTCGCCCTGGTGGGCGAGAGCCCGGTGGACCGGGTCATTGCCCACTACCTCCTGCGGTCCCGAAGCGAGACGATCCCGGCCCAGTTCTTCACCTCAGAATCCGCGGCCGTCGAGTGGCTAAGGCAGTACACCCCGTGAATAATGAAGCGCCGGACCCCAGGCTGCACGCCCTCGTGGAGGGCATCGTGCGGATCGCCGGAGGCGATCTGAGCACCCGGATCCCGCATTCGGGAGCCCGCGACGACGTCGCCGCCGTCATCGCCGGCATCAACCTGATGGCCGATGACCTGCAGACCATTTACCAGGAGCTGGAAGAGCGGGTCGAAAGCCGCACGGCCATGCTGCGCGAGGCGCAGGTGGAGCTCGAACGCATGGCGCTGACCGACCCCCTGACCCAGCTCGCCAACCGGACGGCACTGAACTCGGTCCTGAGCCATGCCCTGGCGGAGTCCGCGCGCGGCGAGATGCCGCCGGCCCTCCTGATTCTGGATCTCGATTCCTTCAAGGGCATTAACGACACCCTGGGGCACAGCGCCGGCGACGACGTCCTGCGGGCCATCGCACGCCGGCTCCAGGACGCCGTCCGCGACACGGATACCGTGGCGCGCCTTGGCGGCGACGAGTTCGCCGTCATGCTGCCGAAGTCCAATCTGGTCCGGGCACGCCGGGTGGCGAACAGGATCCTCAAGGCACTCAGCGAGAGCCTCGACGTCGGGGACCTGAAAGTCACCTGCGGAACGAGCATCGGCCTGCGGATCGCGGAGCCCGGCCAGTCCGTCGATGACCTGGTCATGGAGGCCGACACGGCCATGTACGCGGCCAAGGCGCAGCAGCACAGCAGCATCAAAGTCTTCGAGCCGGCCCTGCTGTACGCGCGCCGGCTGCAGAGCGTCATGATTACGGAAATGCGCGAGGCCATCCGGCAGGACCAGCTGACCCTGCACTACCAGCCGGTGGTGGACCTCGCGACCGGTAGGATCGAGGGCGTGGAGGCGCTGGTCCGGTGGAACCACCCGGAGCGCGGTCTGCTCATGCCGGACCAGTTCATTCCCCTGGCCGAGGAAACCGGCATGATTGTGGACCTGGGCCACTGGGTGCTGCGCAATGCCGTGCGCCAATTGCGGAAATGGCAGCAGGACCTGCAGGTGGACAGCAGCTTTAACGTCCGGGTCAACATTTCCACCACCGAACTGCAAAACCTCGAGCTGATCGAACATGTGCGGGACATCCTCAGGGAGACCGGCGTGGATGCATCAAACCTGATCGTGGAGCTGACCGAGTCCATGGCGGTCAACGGCGGCGACGTCGACCAGTATTCGCTCAACGGTCTCCGCCGGCTCGGCGTGCAGCTTGAGATCGATGACTTCGGGACCGGCTATTCCTCCATCAGCTACCTGCGCAAGCTGCCGGTGAACGTGGTCAAGATCGACCGCAGCCTGATCAGCGGCCTCGGCGACGACGAGCAGCAACGGGACTTCGTCGCCGCGGTGCTGCACCTCATCCACGCCTGCGGCCTGAAGGCGCTGGCCGAGGGGATAGAGACGGCGGAACAGGCGGAAGTCTTGCGAGAGATGGGCTGCGGCAGCGGCCAGGGCTATTACTTTGGCAGGCCTGCGCCGGCGGGCGAGATCGTGGCGTTGTTTGCGGGGAATGGAAAGCTGTTGTAGCTCCGGGCCTGGTGGATGTTGGGCGGGGTGTGAACGAAGATCAAACAGTGACGGCGAGTGCCGGAATCACTTCCGACACCCGCCGCCTGTCAATGCAGTCTCCGTTACTTCTTGATGGAGTCCGGCCACCAACCGATAGCGGTGACTGAGCTGTGTCCGGAGGTGTCAGCTGCAGCAGAAATCGCTGCGGAGGCGGACATTCCCGCGGCAGCCAGCGCACCGGCGACGAGGAGTGTTGCGAGGGTCTTCTTCATAAGGACTCCTGATACGTAAGAGGCTGATGTGACTCATGTGACTTGTGGTGCAGATTTAGTATAGGGCCAAACGACACGCCGCTCTATAACGATTCGCTCGGCAATGTGCGAAGTCGTGTTATTCGCGCGAAGCTTCGGAAGTCCTGAGACAATATTGCGCAGGTCTTGCTTGCGCGGTTTGTTCGTTTCCGCTCCTTCGGCAACGGATAATTGAGGCATGCAACAAAGTTCCGTTTCACCCTCGTACGCCGCTGCAGAGCTGCAGGCGCGCGAGCTCCGGTCCAGTCACGACTTCAGCGAGGCCGCGAACGCCGCGCAGATGGCCGCGGATATTGCCATTGCTGAAGGTGATTCGTCGTCGTGGTGGCACATGACGTTGTTCCGGGCCGAAAGCCTCATTGCCGCCGGAGAAATCGAAGCTTGCGCAGAACTCGCCAGCACATTGATTGCTGAACCCTGGGAGGGGAACCGGCAACTTCAGGCCCAGGTACACATCCTTCTGGCCCTGACCCGCCGGGGCATGGGTCTGCTCGAAGAGGCCGCCGACGAGGCGAGAATCGCAGCGGACCTCATGGACGGCGAAGACGACGTCGAAATTGCGGTCAAGGCCCGGCAGGCTCTCATTGCGGCGCTTGCCGATAGTGGGAGGCTTAACGAAGCGTGGGCGGAAAGCCTTGTCATGGCCGACATCATCTCGGGCGAAGTCGATGACCAGTTGGTGGGCAAGGCGTATTGGGTCATTGGAAACGTCGCGTTTCTTTGCAGCAAAGTCGCCGAGGGGCTGCACTATCACGAGCTCGCCGCTGCCACCTTTTCACCGGCCCGGAACCTGACCGTCTGGGCAAAGTTCAATAAGGCGTCAGCTGCCATGCGGCTCGCCGCCGATGTCGCGGATGCGGACACCCTGCGCTGCATTGAACGCGCGGAACTAGCCACAGATGTTATTGGCGGCACTGAGGAAGATCACATATTGCTCAAGCTGAACCGCGGCCACTGGAATTTCCTGGCGGGGGATCAGAAATCGGCGGTCGATACTCTCGACGACATCTTCCCGGTCCCCGAAAAGACGTCGCCGCAAATACTGGGCGAGGCCTATCTGCTTCTGGGACGGTCGCACGCCGCTTTGGGAAACGGGGTCGAAGCGCGCAAATACTTACTGGAAGCCGCCGACTACTTTGAGAAGGCGGGAGCCTCGCAACGTGCGGAACAGGCCCTCGAATTCCTGAGCGAAGTGCCCTGACTTCGCGCTGAAGTGGGCATTCCCTCCGCTGGACTCGAGGACTGGACATAATGGCAAGATGTCCACCGGCCGGGCCGAACGCTGGACATGCCCCGTGCTCGAGGCCGGGTGCGAGGGACGACTCCAGTCGCCGCGACCAAGAATGGACATGTCCCTGGTTCTAAGCCGGGTGTAGGGAAATAGCCCTGCCGCGCGGATCAGGACTGGACATGTCCCGGGGTGGGGGAGGCTGCGGCAGCCTTGCGGCCAAGTATTACGGCGGCGACGCCGGCCACGACGCTCAGCGCCAGAAGTGCCCAGCCGGCCACGGTGAGACCGGAGGCCAGGGCGACCTGACCGCCGTCGAGGGTGTCGGCGGACATCATTTCGTCGATCGCTGTGTTGCCCCACAGCCGGACCGCAGCAAAGAGCAGCGGCAGCGACCACAGCGCCCAGCTCAGTGATTTCCGGGCCACGTTGGTTCCGATCAGCAGCAGCCAGGTGAAGCCAAAGATCAGCGGGAAGAGCATGCCGGCCGTCTTATGGACGTAGTTCAGCTGGCCCCGGGCATCGGCGTCCATGGCCGCGCGCAGTTGCTCCACGAAGCCCAGGTCAAAGCCGCCGACCAACGAATCGGGCATTGCCTGGCCGCCCGACAACTGCGTGAGCTGGTTGAGTGTGAGCAGGTGCAGATACCAGAACAGGAACAGGCTGGCCACGACCCCGGCGATGACAATCAGATTGCTGTTGCTCTGTGCCTTCTGCGGTGAACGGCTGGTGGTCGGATTGATCACCGGAGGGAGATGGTGCTGGGGGACCGCCGCGTTGGCGCCGTGCTTCTTGATCCGCTGCGCGGGTGTCTTGGCCATGGCTCCATTATCGCCCGTCCTGCACGCCCCTCCGCGCCGCCGTCTGCCCGGCCGTCCGCGCCGGCTGTTCAGTGCCAACGGGCGCCGATAGTCTGGGACGCGTGACCGAACTAGGAAAACACCGGCTCGGCCGGCACAGCACCGCAGAACTCGACCCGTCAATGGATGACTACCAACTGGCCGAGGCCCTGGTCCGCGAGGCAGGCACGCTGGCGCTGTTGATGCGGCAGGCGGGGCTTGAGGGCCGGCAGAAGACGTCTGTCTCGGACGTGGTCACGGCCGCCGACCACGCCGCCGAGTCCTATGTCCTGGAACAGCTTCGGCGCTGCCGGCCCGATGACGCCGTCCTGGGCGAGGAGGGCGCCTCCGTGGCGGGCAGCAGCGGCCGGACCTGGGTCATTGACCCCGTCGACGGGACCTTCAACTTCCTGCATGGATCCACGTACTGGTGCTCGGCCATTGCCCTGAAGGATTCCTCCGGTGCAGGGCTCGGCGCCATCTTCCAGCCGGAGGAGGACAAACTCTGGCTGGGCGGGACGTCCCGGGCGGCGACGCTCAACGGCGAAAAAATGGTGACCTTTCTGCCCGGCACGTCCGGCGGCACCGGACGCTCCGACACGCCGCTGTCCGACCTCGGCGCGGCAACCTACATCCACCCGACGTGGCTTGCCGATCCCATGTGTGCCATGCCCTGGCACGCGGCAGCGACGTCGGCGGCCGCGCTGCGCATGTTCGGGTCCGGCTCCTGCGACCTCGGCCGGGTCGCGGACGGAGAGCTCGGCTGCTGGTTCCAGCACAGCTGCCCCGAGTGGGACTGGCTGCCCGGGAAGGCGATTGTCGAGGCGGCCGGCGGCGCGACCGACGTCGTGCGCGTCAACGGACTGGACTGGTTCATCGCGGGAGGCACGACGGCGGTCCAGCAGCTGCGCGCCGCGCTCAGCTCCGGGGGCGTCGGCTAGCTTCCCGCCTGCCGGGCCTCCCCGGGGGACATGCTCATTCTTCGCGGCCAAGACTGGGCACAAGGGGAGTATGTCCATTGGTCACGAGTGGCGGAGGACATGCTCGTTCCGCAGTGCCGTGTCCGTGGGACATGCTCTTTCTTCAGAACAACCCGGGTCTTCTCCAGGGCAGCTTCCGTGGGACATGCTCATTCTTCGCGGCCAGGACTGGGCACGCGGGGAGTATGTCCATTGGTCACGGGTGGCGGAGGACATGCTCGTTCCGCTGGGCCGTGTCCGTGGGGCATGCTCATTCTTCAGAACAACCCGGGTCTTCTCCAGGGCAGCTTCCGTGGGACATGCTCATTCTTCGCGGCCAGGACTGGGCACGCGGGGAGTATGTCCATTGGTCACGAGTGGCGGAGGACATGCTCGTTCCGCTGGGCCGTGTCCGTGGAGCATGCTCATTCTTCAGAACAACCCGGGTCTTCTCCAGGGCAGCGTCCGCGGGGCATGCTCATTCTTCGCGGCCAGGAGTGGGCACAAGGGGATTATGTCCACTGGGCGCGGGCAGGGGAGGGCATGTCCCGGCGGGCGGACACGGCTGTCAGCGCCACCGCCTAGACTTAGATACACCATGGATATGTTGTTTGACCCTTACGCCGACGGACCCTTCCAAGCTGCCTCCAAGGCGGCGGCAG
This sequence comes from Arthrobacter sp. P1_H7, assembly GCF_056405215.1. Classification (NCBI taxonomy): domain Bacteria; kingdom Bacillati; phylum Actinomycetota; class Actinomycetes; order Micrococcales; family Micrococcaceae; genus Arthrobacter; species Arthrobacter sp. P1_H7. The sequence continues at coordinate 51,726 of NZ_JBFUCO010000009.1, forward strand.
GCACTAAAGCGCGGGCCGGGTCCGGTTTGGCGGGCCTGGATTCAGGGCCGGATTTCGCCCCGCACGGAGGCCCGCACGGCGCCCCGCACAGCGGAAGCGCGCACGGCGACGGGCCCGACGGCGGCTGGGACCGCCCGCAGCTTCCGAACGCCGGCGAACTCCTCGAGGGGCTGAACCCCCAGCAGGAAGAAGCAGTCAAGCACGCCGGCAGCGCCCTGCTGATTGTGGCCGGCGCCGGCTCGGGCAAGACCCGCGTGCTCAGTAACCGGATCGCGTACCTGATCGCCACGAGGCGGGCGCACCACGGCGAGATCCTGGCCATTACGTTCACCAACAAGGCCGCGGCCGAAATGCGGGAACGGATCGAGGCGCTGGTCGGCGGCCGGGCCAAGACCATGTGGATCTCCACCTTCCACTCCTCCTGCGTCCGGATCCTGCGCCGCGAGGCCAAGAACGTCGGGCTGAACTCCAACTTCTCGATCTACGACTCCGCCGACTCGCTGCGCCTGATCACCTTGGTCGCAAAGAACCTGGACCTCGACCCCAAGCGCTTCGCGCCCAAGGCCATCCAGCACAAGATTTCCGCGCTCAAGAACGAACTGATCGACGCCGACAGCTACTCCTCCAGCGCCAACTACAACGATCCTTTCGAGCAGGCCGTCGCCGAGGTCTTCAAGGGCTACACCCAGCGGCTGCGCCAGGCCAACGCCATGGACTTCGATGACCTGATCGCCGAGACCGTCTACATGTTCCGGGCCTTCCCCGCGCTCGCCGACTCCTACCGGCGCCGCTTCCGGCACGTCCTCGTGGACGAATACCAGGACACCAACCACGCCCAGTACGCCCTGGTGCGCGAGATCGTCGGCGAGGGCCCCGAGGCCGCCGAGCTCACCGTCGTCGGCGATTCAGACCAGTCCATCTACGCCTTCCGCGGCGCGGACATCCGCAACATCGTGGAGTTCGAGAAGGACTACCCGGACGCCCGCACCATCAAGCTCGAGCAGAACTACCGCTCCACCCAGACCATCCTCAGCGCCGCCAACTCGGTGATCTCCCGTAACCCCAACCGGCCGGAGAAACGGCTCTGGACGGCAGAGGGCGACGGCGAGAAGATTGTCGGCTACGTCGGCGAGAACGAGCACGACGAGGCCCAGTTCATCGCGAAGGAAATCGACCGGCTCCAGGACGAGGGCGACCTGCGCCCCGGCGACGTCGCCATTTTCTACCGCACCAACGCCCAGTCCCGCTCGATCGAGGACGTCCTCGTCCGGGTGGGCCTGCCCTACAAGGTGGTCGGCGGCACCCGCTTCTACGAGCGCAAGGAGATCAAGGACGCCCTCGCCTACCTGCGCGTCCTGGTCAACCCCGACGACGACGTCAACCTCCGCCGCATCCTCAACGAACCCAAGCGCGGGATCGGCGACCGTGCCGAGGGTGCCGTCGCCGCCCTGGCAGAGCGTGAGCGCACCTCCTTCATGGCCGCTGCGCGGCGCGCCGACGAGGCCCCGGGCATGGCGACCCGGTCGGTCAACGCCGTGCTGGGCTTCGTGAAACTCCTCGACGACCTCGCCGAGGTCGCTTCCGGCTCCGGTGCGGCCGCGGCACTCGAAGCCGTGCTCGAACAGACCGGCTACCTTGCCGGGCTGCGGTCCAGCACCGACCCGCAGGACGAATCGCGCGTGGAGAACCTCGCCGAACTTGTCGCCGTCGTCCGGGAATACGAAAGGGACAATCCCGAAGGCTCGCTCGGCGCCTTCCTGGAGCAGGTCTCCCTGGTGGCTGACGCCGACCAGATCCCGGACGCCCCCGGCGGTGACGCCCAAGACACAGCCGCCGCCGTCGCCGAAGCCAAGCGGCTCGGCGTCGTCACCCTCATGACGCTGCACACCGCCAAAGGCCTGGAATTCCCGGTGGTGTTCCTTACCGGCATGGAGCACGGGCTGTTCCCGCACCAGCGCTCCGCCACTGATCCCAAGGAACTGGCCGAGGAACGCCGGCTGGCCTACGTGGGCCTGACCCGTGCCCGGAAGCGGCTGTACCTGACCCGCTCCGAGGTCCGCAGCATGTGGGGCCAGAGCCAGTACAACCCCGCCAGCCAGTTCATCGAGGAGATCCCGGCCGAGCTCGTCGAGTGGAAGCGCGAAGGCGCCAGCCGCCAGAGCGGAGGCTGGGGGAGCGGTGCCGGGATCGGGTCCAGCCGCTATGGCGGATCGTTCTGGGGTGCCGGGACCCCCCGCGGCGCCGCTGCCAGCCCGTCCGCGGGCTTCAACGCCGATGTTCCCGCCGCGGTGGCCAAGAACAGGGTCCAGCCGCAGAAGGAAGTCGTCGCCGTCAGCGTGGGGGACAAGGTCAACCACACCAGCTTCGGCAACGGGACCGTCCTTGCGGTCGAGGGTGCCGGGGACAAAACGGTCGCCAAGGTCAAGTTCGACGTCGGCGAGAAGCGGCTGCTGCTGCGCTACGCGCCGCTGACCAAGCTGGACGCCTAGCTGACCGCACAGCTGGACGTTTGGCCGAAGACCCGGCGGGAGCCGCGAGCGGAGCCGGGAGACGGGTCCGCCGGCACCCCACCCTGCCGCTGGCACGGGCTGTTCCCCTACGTTACGGACGCGCGTCTGGCACGGCCGCGCCGGCCTTCGGAGCGCCGTCGAACACCCCAAAAACCCCGTAATCTAGCGGTTTTTCTACGCTCCATAGAATAGTGTCCTTACTCACATAACCGGTACTCTGGAACGGGCTGGTCCGATCGAAGGACTAGAGTTCCCAAAGGAGCATTGCGCCGTGTGGCTCGTTTCCAAGCTTGTCGCAGGGTGCGTTTATTCCGCAGCCCGGTAACCGCGAGTACGTGGGGTCCGGCTGTACAGAAACTACTTCGACGTAGAAGGACACTAAACCGTGGACCTGTTTGAATATCAGGCGCGCGATATGTTCGAGGCGCACGGTGTACCCGTGCTTGCTGGCATCGTGGCGCACACCCCTGAAGAAGCAAAGGCAGCTGCCGAGAAAATCGGCGGCGTAACTGTCGTAAAGGCGCAGGTCAAGGCCGGAGGCCGCGGCAAGGCCGGCGGCGTCAAGGTCGCGAAGACCGCTGACGAAGCGTTTGAACACTCCACCAACATCCTCGGGATGGACATCAAGGGCCACACCGTCCACCGGGTGATGATCGCCCAGGGCGCAGACATCGCCGAGGAATACTACTTCTCCGTCCTTCTGGATCGGGCCAACCGCAACTACCTGGCCATGTGCTCGGTTGAAGGCGGCATGGAAATCGAGCAGCTCGCCGTTGAGCGGCCCGAAGCCCTGGCCAAGATCTCGATCGACCCGGCCGTGGGCATCGACCAGGCCAAGGCCGACGAAATCGTCGCCGCTGCAGGCTTCGCAGAGGAACTGCGTGGCAAGGTCGCCAGCGTAATCCTGAAGCTCTGGGACGTTTTCAAGAAGGAAGACGCCACCCTCGTGGAGGTCAACCCGCTGGTCCTGACCGGCGCCGGCGACATCGTTGCCCTCGACGGCAAGGTCTCCCTCGACGAGAACGCCGACTTCCGCCACCCCAAGCACGCTCACCTTGAAGACAAGGACGCTGCTGACCCGCTCGAGGCCAAGGCCAAGGCGCAGGACCTCAACTACGTCAAGCTGGACGGCGAAGTCGGCATCATCGGTAACGGTGCCGGTCTGGTCATGTCCACCCTCGACGTCGTTGCCTACGCCGGCGAGAACCACGGCAACGTCAAGCCCGCCAACTTCCTGGACATCGGCGGTGGAGCGTCCGCCGAGGTTATGGCAGCGGGCCTCGACGTCATCCTGGGCGACCCGCAGGTCAAGTCCGTCTTCGTCAACGTCTTCGGCGGCATCACCGCCTGTGACGCCGTCGCCAAGGGCATCGTCGGTGCACTGGCCGAGCTGGGCCACTCCGCGAACAAGCCGCTGGTCGTCCGCCTCGACGGCAACAACGTTGAGGAAGGCCGCCGCATCCTGGCCGAGGCCAACCACCCGCTGGTTACCCTGGCCGCCACCATGGACGAGGGCGCCGACAAGGCTGCCGAGCTCGCCAACGCAGCGAAGTAGAGGGACTCGACTATGTCTATTTATCTGAACAAGGACTCCAAAGTCATCGTCCAGGGCATCACCGGCGGCGAAGGCACCAAGCACACCGCCCTGATGCTCAAGGCCGGCACCAACGTTGTTGGCGGCGTCAACGCCCGCAAGGCCGGCACCACGGTCCTGCACGGCGACACCGAGATCACCGTTTTCGGCACCGTCAAGGAAGCCATGGCCGAGACCGGCGCTGACGTTTCCATCGTCTTCGTGCCGCCGGCCTTCACCAAGGACGCCGTCGTTGAAGCCATCGAGGCCGGCATCGGCCTGGTTGTCGTCATCACCGAAGGCGTGCCGGTCCAGGACTCCGCTGAGTTCTGGGCACTGGCCCAGTCCAAGGTTGACGCCAACGGCAAGCAGGTCACGCGCATCATCGGACCGAACTGCCCCGGCATCATCACCCCGGGTGAGGCCCTCGTCGGCATCACCCCGGCGAACATCACGGGCAAGGGCCCCATCGGCCTCGTCTCCAAGTCGGGCACCCTGACTTACCAGATGATGTACGAGCTGCGCGACCTTGGCTTCTCCACCGCCATCGGCATCGGCGGCGACCCGGTCATCGGCACCACGCACATCGATGCCCTCGAAGCCTTCGAAGCCGACCCGGAGACCAAGGCGATCGTCATGATCGGCGAAATCGGTGGCGACGCCGAAGAGCGTGCCGCGGACTACATCAAGGCCCACGTCACGAAGCCGGTTGTCGGCTACGTGGCCGGCTTCACCGCTCCGGAAGGCAAGACCATGGGCCACGCAGGCGCCATCGTCTCGGGTTCCGCGGGCACCGCCCAGGCCAAGAAGGAAGCCCTCGAGGCTGCCGGCGTCAAGGTCGGCAAGACGCCGTCCGAGACCGCCAAGCTCCTGCGCGAAGTCTTCGCGACCCTCTAGGTCCGAAGCACCACAGCACCACAGCAACGCGGGGTCACTCACGGCCCATTCCACTCGGTGGGATGGGCGCGGAGTGACCCCGCGTTGCTTGTTTAAGGCTGCTTGTAAAAGTACGACGGCGGCAGGCCACCTTCCCGGCGAGTCCTAGACCTTGGCCCCGCTGATGACTTCCTCGAGCCGCTCGTAGGCTTCGATCATGCCGCCCTCCATTCCGGACTGCGCCATGCCGTCGCGAGCCTCCATGCTGGGGTAGACCGCCCGTGCGCGGAGGCGGCAACGGCCGTCGCCGAGATCTTCGAAGGTCAGGAACTCAATGCTCACCACATCCGGGTAGCCGTCGAATTCGAAGGTTTGGATGGCGAAGTCGTTCTCGCGGACTGTGTGGAAGACGCCGCTGAAGACATACGCGCTGCCGTCCGGTGCGGTGTGGGTGTAACGGTAGCTGCCGCCGGTCCGGAAGTCGTAGTGGTCAATGGTCATGGTCATCCGCCGCGGACCGAGCCACTGGGCGACGAGCTCGGGGTCCTTGTGCGCCCTGAAGACCTCGGACACGGGAAAGTCGAAGTCGCGCTCAAAGTCGATGAAGGGCAGCCCTTCGGGGACTGTCAGTTTCAGTGCGTTGCTCATGATGCATCCTTTGCCTGTGTGCCGCTCTGGGCGGCGCGGATTTCAAGCACGGAGTCAAGGCTGCGGAACTGCCCCTCGCGGACCAGCCGGTACTGGTCGATCCAGGCAGTGAGCGCTTCCAGCCGTGCGGGGTTCAGGTGCACGGGCCGGCGCTGGGCGTCACGGGTGCGCGTGACAAGTTGCGCCTGCTCGAGGACCTGGATGTGTTTCGAGACCGCCTGCTTGGTGATCGCGAAGGGCTCCGCCAGTTCGTTGACGGTGGCCGGGCCCCGGCTGAGCCGGGCAATGATGCGGCGGCGGACCGGATCGGCGAGGGCCAGGAAGGCCGCGTCGAGCTCACCGTCGTCGCTGGAATCCATGGGGTGTGGCCTCCTCGTCGCTCGGCTAATCAACCTAACAATTGATCAACCTTTTGATTGTTTAAGGATAGGACGGGACCCGCGGCAAGGCAAGGACGGTATCGCTCCCGTGCGAAAGGGGGCGCCGCGCCGCGGTGAACTCTAGGCGAACGTCCGGCCAATGGGGCGCAAAAATCGATTTTTGGCCGGCTTGGCGTGGAGATACTGGAACGCATGACTACCTTTTCTCGTCGTCAAGTATTGCGTTCAGCGGGGGTCGCCGCCGTTGCCGGGGCCATGGCCGCCAGCACTTCCGAGAACGCATTTTCAGCCTCCCCAATCGGCCTCTTTGGCCACGGGATCGCCTCAGGAGATCCCATGCCGGGCAGCGTGCTGCTGTGGACCCGCGTCACGCCCACCCCGGAATCGCTCCCCGGCAGCGGTGCCGGCCCGGACGTTTCCGTCCGCTGGGAAATATCCGCCGATCAAGCGTTTACGAAAGTAGCTGCCAGCGGTACTGCCTTCACCGGCCCGGCCCGCGACCATACCGTCAAGGTCGTTGCAGGCCGGCTGTTGCCCGCCACGAGCTACTGGTATCGGTTCACCCTGGGGCAGGAGACCTCACCCGTGGGCCGCACGCGAACCGCGCCGGCCGCGGGGGCGGCGGTGAACCGGCTGACATTCGGGGTGGTTTCCTGCGCGAACTGGCAGGCTGGATACTTCTCCTCCTACCGCCATCTGGCCGCGCGCGGCGACCTCGACGCCGTCCTCCACCTGGGTGACTACCTCTACGAATACGCGCCCGGCGACTACCAGGCCCGCGACGTCGTGGTCCGGCCGCACGAGCCGGCCGTCGAGATGACCCGCCTGGAGCACTACCGCCGCCGCCACGCGCAGTATAAGACCGACCCGGACCTCCAGGCCCTGCACGCAGTGGCCCCGTTTATCGTTACCTGGGACGACCACGAATCGGCCAACGACGCCTGGCAGGGCGGCGCCGAAAACCACACTCCGGGCGCCGAAGGCGCCTGGAGCGAGCGCTTCGCGGCCGCGCACCAGGCCTACGCCGAGTGGATGCCCGTCCGCTACGAGCCCGGTGGCCAAATCTACCGCCGCCTGGAGTTCGGCTCCCTGGCTAGCCTGGCCATGCTCGACCTGCGCTCCTACCGTGACCAGCAGGCGGCCAGCGGCGCGGACTCCTCGATCAGCAGCCCCGCCCGCACCATCACCGGCACCGCCCAGATGGACTGGCTGCTGGGCAACCTTAAGTCCGATGGTCCGCAATGGAAGCTCGTCGGCAACCCCGTCATGATTGCCCCGGTCCGGGTTCCCTCGACCCTGAGCACCGCTGAATTGGCTGGTGTGCAGAAGCTGATGGGCGGGACAACCATCAATGGCGTGCCCTACAACGTGGACCAGTGGGACGGTTACGAGGCCGACCGCAACCGCGTGGTCCGCCACCTGCGCGACAACGCCGTCAAGGACACGGTGTTCCTCACCGGCGACATCCATTCCGGCTGGGCCTGCGACATCCCCGCGGATCCGGCCAGTTACCCGGCCACCGGCGACTCCGTGGCCGCGGAACTGGTCTGCACCTCCGTCACGAGCGACAACCTCGATGACATCCTCAGCGTTCCGCCGCGGACCGGATCCGTCGGCGTTGAAAACGCCATCAAGGCAGCCAACCCGCACGTGAAGTATCTGGACTTCGACTCGCACGGCTTCTCAGTCCTCGAGGTGACGCCCGCCGGCGTCCGGATGGACTGGTACGTCCTCGCGGAGCGAACGGACCCGGGGTCCCAAGCCACGCGATCCACGTCATTCCAAGTGCAGTCCACCTCCGGCAAAGTCACCCGGATGCAAGGAGGCCTTCAGTGAGTCGTTCAGCCACTAACCGCCTGACACCGGGCCGCCGGCAGTTCCTGCAACTCGCCGCCGCCGGCGGTGCCGCCGTCGTCCTTTCCGCAGCGCCGGGCACCACCTGGGCCGCCCCTGCCGCCGTCCGGACCAGGAGCTACGTACTCGTCGTGGACGGCTGCCGCCCGGACGAGATCACACCCGCCCTGACGCCGAGGCTCGCCGCTCTGCGGGCCGCCGGCTGCAATTTCCCGGCGGCACGCTCCCTGCCTGTCATGGAGACCATACCCAACCACGTCATGATGATGACCGGGGTCCGCCCGGACCGCTCGGGAGTTCCGGCCAACGCCATCTTCGACCGCGCCGAAGGCGTGGTCCGAGACCTCGACCGCTCAACCGACCTGCACTTCCCGACTCTCTTGGAGCGGCTGCAGGAACGCGGGCTTACCACCGGGTCGGTGCTCAGCAAGAAGTACCTGTACGGCGTCTTCGGTGCCCGGGCCAGCTACCGGTGGGAGCCCCAGCCAGTGCTTCCGGTAACCGGACACGCGCCGGACGCCGCCACAATGGACGCCCTTCTGGCGATGGTGAGCGGGCCCGACCCCGACTTCGTTTTCACTAATTTGGGTGACATTGACCGCGTCGGCCACTCCGACCTTTCGGGAACAACGCTGCGGGCAGCACGTGAAACTGCCCTCGCGGACACGGACGTGCAGGTGGGGCGCTTTATCGACCACCTCAAGAGCGCCGGCAAATGGGACTCCAGCGTAGTGATGGTGCTGGCCGACCACTCGATGGACTGGTCGGTCCCGAGCAATGTCATTTCCATCGACCTGATCCTCCAGTCCCGTCCGGAACTGCAGCCCAACGTCAAAATCGCCCAGAACGGCGGGGCGGACCTGCTCTACTGGACCGGCGCCGACGCCGACCGCGCGGCCGGACTGGCCGCCGTCGAACAGTTGGTCGGTGCCCATGAGGGGGTGTTCTCGGTGAACAGGCCGGGGGAGCTGCGCCTGGGGGCCGAAGCCGGCGACCTGGTGGCCTACTGCCGCGCGGGCTGGCGTTTCTCCGACCCCTACGTTGCCTCTAACCCCATCCCGGGCAACCACGGACACCCGGCCACGGAGCCGATTCCGTTCTTCGTCTCCGGAGGCAGCCCGCTGGTGGCAAAGAGTGTTGTGTCCTCCGAGGCCGCCAGGACAGCGGACGTCGCGCCGACCATCGGCGGAATTTACGGGCTGAAACCGCCCGCCGGCGGCTACGACGGCACGGCCCGGAGTTCTGCCTTTACCGGCTAGTCCGGCCTGCCGCTCCGGCAAGCGCAATACCCCAGCGCGGGGTCACCTGGCGCCGTCCCGAACCTCGGGATGGGCGCCAGGTGACCCCGCGCTGCTGTGTCCATGCGGAAAATCCTTGCATCGCTTCAATTTAGTTTGTTAGTATGTCAGGACAAACTACTGAAGGAGATGCGAGTGCCTCTCGTGCGAATCGACGTCAACCAGGGCCGCACCCCGGAGCAGCTCCGCGGGCTCAGCCAGGGCATCCATGCCGCCATCGTGGCCGAATACGGCATCCCGGAGCGGGACTACTTCCACGTGCTGACCGAGCATCCCGCGGGACAGATTGTCGCCCAGGATGCCGGGCTCGGCTTCGAGCGGACGCCGGACGTTGTGATGATCCAGATCTTCACCCAGGCCGGGCGCAGCCAGCCTGCCAAGCAGTCCCTGTTTGCCGCCATTGCGGACAAGCTGGCCGCCGCGGGGGTGGCGGGCGAGGACGTCTTTATCGGATATGTCGAGAACGCGGCGGGGGACTGGTCCTTCGGTTTTGGCCTGGCCCAGTACGTAACGGGTGAGCTCGGCATTCCCGCCAAGTAACTACCGGGGCGGTTCCGGCGCTTGCGCCGCAGCGACACCCGTGCGGGGCGGTATTTGGGGCTCCCGTGTCATGTTGTAAATATGTCAGTACAAACCTTTGACAGTACATGGATTCTGAGGCAAAGTAGTGCTTGTGGCCCGGCTCACGCCGGCCCCCTAAGCACCGAAGCTCAGGCTGCGCAAAGGTACCGAGTTCACACCAGAAAGGTCCGCGATCACCGTGACCCACGAACTGCTCACGATCGGGCGCATCAGCGTTGATATCTACCCGAATGACATCGGGGTGGATCTGGAGGATGTCACGTCCTTCGGAAAGTACCTTGGCGGATCACCGTCCAACGTGGCGGTCGCCGCCGCCCGCCACGGCCGCCGCGCCGCCGTCATCACCCGGACCGGCGACGACGCTTTTGGCAAATACCTGCACCGCGAACTGCACAAGTTCAACGTGGACGACTCCTTCGTCACCCCGGTCAAGGAATGGCCCACCGCGGTCACGTTCTGCGCGATCAAGCCGCCGGAAGACTTTCCGCTCTACTTCTACGGCCGCTTCCCCACGGCCCCGGATCTGCAGATCAAGGCGGAGGAGTTGGATCTGGATGCCATCAGGGACGCGGGCATCTTCTGGTCCACCGTCACCGGTCTCTGCCAGGAGCCGAGCCGCACCGCGCACCTCAAAGCCCACGAGGCGCGGCCCCGCACCGGGCTGAAGCCCGGCCAGTTCACCATCCTGGACCTCGACTACCGGCCGATGTTCTGGGCTTCCGAGGAGGAAGCCCGGGAGCAGGTCGCCAAGATCCTGCCGCACGTCACCGTCGCGATCGGCAATGACAAGGAATGCGCCGTCGCCGTCGGGGAGGGCACCCCGGACGAACAGGCGGACCGGCTGCTTGCCGCCGGCGTCGAAATCGCCGTCGTGAAGCTGGGCCCGGAAGGGGTCATGGCCAAGACCCGCACCGAGCGTGTGGTCTCCGCCCCGGTGCCTGTGGAAACCGTCAACGGCCTCGGTGCCGGCGACTCGTTCGGCGGGGCCTTCTGCCACGGCCTGCTCTCCGGCTGGCCGCTCGCCCAGGTCCTCGACTTCGCCAACGCCGCCGGCGCCCTCGTCGCGTCCCGCCTGTCCTGCGCGGACGCGATGCCGACGCCGGACGAAGTTACGGGCCTGCTCGCCGAGCGCGGCCGCCTGCTGCCGGGTACCTACGCCACCGAAGGAGCAGCACTGTGAGTGCAAACCCAGCCGTCGCCGCCCGTGCGGTGAACGATGATCCCCGCCGCTACGAGCACCTGAGCATTATCCGGCTCGAAGACCCGGAAGCGATCGCCCGCGCCGCCAAGGCACGGCGCCGCCACCCCGGTGTCAGGGCCCACCGGCAAAACTTCATTGTGGCCGCCGACCACCCGGCCCGCGGTGCGCTCGCCGTCGGGAATGATCCCGTGGCCATGGCCGACCGCCGCCAGCTCCTGGACCGGCTGCAGATCGCCCTGGCCAACCCGGACGTCGACGGCGTCCTCGCCTCGCCGGACATCATGGACGATCTGCTCCTGCTCGGCGCGCTCGAGGGCAAGCTGCTCTTCGGCTCCATGAACCGCGGCGGCCTCTCCGGCCTGGTGAACGAATTCGATGACCGGTTCACCGGACACACTGCGGCCGCGCTGGAGGCCCTGGGCGCCGACGGCGGAAAGATGCTCACCCGCATCTGCCTCGGCGACCCGGACACGGTGGTGACCCTCGAAGCAACCGCGCGGGCGATCGATTCCCTTGCCGAGCGCAGGCTGATCGCCATGGTGGAACCGTTCCTCTCCGTCCGCGAGAACGGCAAGGTCCGCAACGACCTCTCCACCAACGCCGTCATCAAGTCAGTCGCCATCGCCGAAGGCCTCGGCGCGAGCAGCGCCTACACCTGGATGAAGCTCCCCGTCGTGGCCGAGATGGAACGCGTCATGGCGTCCACCACCATGCCCACCGTGCTCCTCGGCGGAGACCCGGACGCCGGCCAGGACGAGGTGTTCGCCAGCTGGCAGGCCGCCCTCGCCCTGCCCGGCGTCCAGGGCCTGACCGTCGGCCGGACCCTGCTCTACCCGCAGGACGGCGACGTCGCCGGCGCCGTGGCGACCGCCGCGTCGCTGTTGCACCACACCGCCTCAGAATCCACCCGCACCACAGAAGTATCGGAGTAGCTTCCCATGGGAATGAGCACTGCATCAGGAACACGCAGAATGACCGTCGCCCAGGCCGTCGTCGAATACCTGTCCAAGCAGTACACCGTCGATTCGATCGGCGGCCAGGACTTCCGGGAGCGCCTGATTCCGGGCACATTCGGCATCTTTGGCCACGGCAACGTTGCCGGCGTCGGCCAGGCCCTGAAGCAGTACCAGCAGCTCGATCCGACGATCATGCCGTACTACCAGGGCCGCAACGAACAGGCCCAGGCGCACCAGGCCGTCGGATACGCCCGGCACACCCGGCGCCGCCAGACCTTCGCGATCAGCACTTCGATCGGCCCGGGTTCCTCGAACCTGCTCACCGGCGCGGCGCTCGCGACCACCAACCGGCTGCCGGTCCTGCTGCTGCCCAGTGACACGTTCGCCACCCGGGCCGCTGACCCGGTGCTGCAGCAGCTCGAACGCCCGGAAGCCTACGACATCACCGTCAACGACGCCTTCCGGCCGCTATCGAAGTTCTTCGACCGAGTCTCCCGGCCCGAGCAGCTGTTTTCCGCATTCCACCACGGCCTGCGGGTCCTGACGGACCCGGCCGAGACCGGCGCGGTCACGATCTCGCTGCCCCAGGACGTCCAGGCCGAGGCGTTCGACGTGCCCGAGGAGTTCCTCGCCGAGCGCGAGTGGCGGATCCGCCGCCCCGACGCCGACGACGAGGACATCCGCCGCGCCGCCGACGCCATCCGCGCCGCCAAGCGCCCGCTGATCATCGCCGGCGGCGGCGTGCTCTACGCCTACGCCAACGAGGAACTCGCGAAGTTCGTCGAGCTCACCGGGATCCCGGTCGGCAACACCCAGGCCGGCGTCGGCGTCCTGCCGTGGGACCACAAGTTCTCCCTCGGCGCGATCGGCTCCACCGGCACGACGGCGGCCAACGCCATCGCCGCCGAGGCGGACCTCATCATCGGCATCGGCACCCGCTACGAGGACTTCACCACCGCGTCCCGGACCGCGTTCCAGAACCCGAGCGTGTTGTTCATCAACATCAACGTCGCCGCAATCGACGCCTACAAGCACGGCACTTCACTGCCGATCGTGGCGGACGCCCGCAAGGCCCTGGTCAAGCTGAACCAGGCCCTCGGCGGCTACCGGATCGGCGCGGACCTCGAACAGCAGATCGCGAATGAGAAGACCCGCTGGAACGCCACGGTGGACGCGGCCTTCGACACGCGCTTCACCCCGCTGCCGGCGCAGAACGAAATCATCGGCGCCACCAGCCGCGCCATGGACGCCCAGGACGTCGTCATCTGCGCCGCCGGGTCCCTGCCCGGTGACCTGCACAAGATGTGGCGCGTCCGGGACCCGTTCGGCTACCACGTCGAATACGCCTACTCCTGCATGGGCTACGAAATCCCCGGCGGCCTCGGCGTCAAGCGGGCCGCCCTCGCCGAAGCCGCGAAGGGCGGGGCGCAGCGCGACGTCGTCGTGATGGTGGGGGACGGCTCCTACCTGATGATGCACACCGAACTCGTCACCGCCGTCGCCGAGCGGATCAAGCTGATCGTGGTCCTGATCCAGAACCACGGCTACGCCTCGATCGGCTCGCTCTCCGAGTCCCTCGGCTCGCAGCGCTTCGGCACCCAGTACCGGGCCCTGGACGAGGAGCACCACAGCTTCGACGACGGCGACCGGCTCCCGGTCGACCTGGCCCTGAACGCCGAAAGCCTCGGCGTGAAGGTGATCCGCATCGAACCGGGGGAGAAGGTCATCGCCGAGCTCGAGCAGGCCATCCGCGACGCCAAGGCTGCCCCCGAACGCGGCGGCCCGATCGTCATCCACGTCGAATCCGACCCGCTGCTGGATGCCCCCAGTTCCGAGTCGTGGTGGGACGTTCCGGTCTCCCAGGTCTCCGAGCTCGACTCCACGAAGCAGGCCTTCCAGACCTACGTCGACCACAAGAGCCGCCAGCGCAAGCTGCTCGGCTGACCCCCTTCATCACCAGCTCACGAACAAGCCACAGACCAAGGAAGTCCATCACCATGTCAACGACGACCGTCTCGACCATCAGCCACTTCATCAACGGTGCCGAAACCGCAGGCGTCGGCACCCGCACCCAGCCCGTCTACAACCCCGCCACCGGCGCCGTCTCCGCAGAGCTGCGGCTGGCCAACCGGGAAGACCTGGACGCCACGGTCGCCGCCGCCCGCGCCGCCGCCGACACCTGGGGCGACATCTCCCTGGCCAAGCGCACCGCCGTGCTGTTCAAGTTCCGCGAACTCGTCGCCTCCCACATCGACGAGCTCGCCGAGCTGATCACCGCCGAACACGGCAAGGTCCTCTCCGACGCGAAGGGCGAGATCGGCCGGGGCCTTGAAGTCATCGAATTCGCCTGCGGCATCCCGCAGCTGCTCAAGGGCGACTACTCCGACCAGGTCTCCACCGGCATCGACGTGTTCTCCTTCCGCGAGCCGCTCGGCGTCGTCGCCGGCATCACCCCGTTCAACTTCCCGGTCATGGTGCCGCTGTGGATGGCGCCGATGGCGATCGCCACCGGCAACGCCTTCATCCTCAAGCCCTCCGAACGAGACCCCTCCGCCTCCATGCTGCTCGCCAAGCTGTGGAAGCAGGCAGGGCTGCCCGACGGCGTCTTCCAGGTCCTGCACGGCGACAAGGAAACGGTCGACGGACTCCTGACCCACCCGGACGTGGATGGCATCTCGTTCGTCGGTTCCACCCCGATCGCCCGGTACGTCCACGAGACCGCCACCGCGCACGGCAAGCGCGTCCAGGCCCTGGGCGGGGCGAAGAACCACGCGATCATCCTGCCCGACGCCGACCTCGACAACGCCGCCGACCACCTCGCCGCCGCCGCCTTCGGCTCCGCCGGGGAACGCTGCATGGCCATCTCCGTCGCCGTCGCCGTCGGCGAAGCCGCCGACCTGCTGGTCAAAAAGGTCGAGGAGCGTGCCCTGGCCGTCAAGGTCAACAACGGCACCGTGCCCGACGCCGAAATGGGCCCGGTCATCACGCCGGCGTCGAAGGAACGCATCGTGAAGATCGTCACCGAGGCCGAAACCGCCGGCGCCGCCATGGTGGTGGACGGCCGCGACCTCGTGGTCCCCGGCCACGAGGACGGGTTCTGGGTCGGCCCCACCGTCCTGGACCACGTCAAGACCGAAATGACCGCCTACACCGAGGAAATCTTCGGCCCCGTCCTGGTTGTGGTCCGGGTGGAGGACCTCGACGCCGGCATCGCCCTGATCAACTCCAACCCCTACGGCAACGGCACCGCCATCTTCACCTCCTCCGGCGCCGCAGCCCGGAAGTTCCAGCGCAGCGTCACGGTGGGCATGATCGGCATCAACGTGCCGCTCCCCGTCCCGGTGGCGTACCACTCCTTCGGCGGCTGGAAGGCCTCGCTGTTCGGCGACAAGCACATCTACGGCCCCGAAGGCGTCTCCTTCTACACCCGCGGCAAGGTCATCACCTCGCGCTGGCCCGAACCCACGCACGCTTCCGGAGCCTCCTACAACTTCCCGTCCAACTAGTCCCCACCGCCCCCCTCGCCTCGCAAGTCCCCACCGGCTCCCAGCCTTCGCAAGCTCAGGCAGGGGCCCTCGCCGGTGGGGCCCCACGGCCAGGGAACCCTGGCGGCGTGGGCCCACCCACCGCCCCCCTCGCCTCGCAAGTCCCCACCGGCTCCCAGCCTTCGCAAGCTCAGGCAGGGGCCCTCGCCGGTGGGGCCCCACGGACAGGGAACCCTGGCGGCGTGGGCCCACCCACCGCCCCCCCAACAACCACGATCGACTGCTCCGCAACCGCCGTTTTGAGCGTCCAAAACGGCACCTGCGGAGCAATCGATGAGAAGGAATGGAAATGACAGAGAACAAGCTGATCATCGGCACCGCGCCGGACTCGTGGGGCGTCTGGTTCCCGGATGACCCGCAGCAGACCCCGTGGGAACGCTTCCTGGATGAGGTGGCCGAATCCGGCTACAAGTGGATCGAACTGGGCCCCTACGGCTACCTCCCCACCGACCCMTCCCGGCTGGCCGAGGAACTCAAGGCCCGTGACTTGAAGGTCACCGCAGGAACCGTGTTCACCGCCTTTCACCGCGGCCTGGACCAGTGGGAAACCGCGTGGGAACCGGCCCGCAAGGTCGCCGAACTCACCGCCGCGATGGGCGGGGAACACATCGTGGTCATCCCGGCCATGTGGCGCGACGACGTCACCGGCGAGGCCGTGGAAAGCGGCACGCTCACCGAAAAGGCCTGGAGCGACCTCTTCACGGGCCACAACCGCCTGGGCAAGACCCTGCTGGAGGACTTCGGCCTGAAGCAGCAGTTCCACTCGCATGCCGACTCCCATGTCGGCGCGCAGGAGGACATCGAGACCCTCCTCGCCGCCACGGACGCCAAGTACCTCAACCTCTGCCTGGACACCGGCCACGCCGAATACTGCGGTGCCTCCAGCCTCGATCTGATCAAGAACTACCCGGACCGGATCGGCTACCTGCACCTCAAGCAGATCAACCCGGAAATCCTCAGACAAGTCAACGAGGAAAACATGACCTGGGCGGCCGCCAACCTGGCCGGCGTCATGACCGAACCGCCGAACGGCCTGCCGGACCTGCGCGCCGTCATCGAAGCCGTCGAGGCGCTCAACCGGCCGATCTTTGGCATTGTGGAACAGGACATGTACCCGGTGGCCTTCGACGTCCCGATGCCGATCGCCAAGCGCACCCGGAACTACCTGCTCTCCTGCGGCTCCCGCACCGCCGTCAACTAGAACTGAGGACAAGATCATGACTAAGACCCTCCGCGTAGCTGTCATCGGCGCCGGCCGTATGGGCGCAGACCACATCCAGCGGCTCAACACCCGCATCCACGGCGCCGAAGTGGCCGCCGTCGTCGACGTCGACCTCGCCCGCGCCCAGGCCGCCATCGAGGGCATCCCCGGCGCCGTCGCCCTGGCCGACGCCGAGGAAGCCCTCAACAACGGCGACGTGAACGCCGTGCTGATCGCCACCCCCGGCTTCCTGCACGAAGACATCCTGCTCAAGGCGATCGCCAAGGACATCCCGATCCTCTGCGAGAAGCCGCTCACCCCGGATGCCGAATCCGCCTGGAAGATCGTCGAAGCCGAAGAAAAGCTCGGCCACAAGCGCATCCAGGTCGGCTTCATGCGCCGCTTCGACGCCGAATACGCCGCCCTGGGCAAGATCATCCGCGACTCCGAACTCGGCGAGCTGCTTATGCTGCACCACCAGCACCGGAACCCCACCACCCCGGCGGGCTTCACCAACGAGATGCTGATCAACGACTCCGTGGTCCACGAGTTCGACGCCATCCGGTACTTCACCGGCGAGGAAATCACCTCGGTCCAGGTCCGCCTCGGTAAAGCCACGCGGAACGCGCCGGCCGGGCAGCACGACCCGCAGCACGTCCTGATCGAGACCGAGTCCGGCGTCCTGGCCGACGTCGAGATCTACGTCAACGCCAAGTTCGGCTACGAAGTGGCCACCCAGGCCTCCTTCGAGGACGGCATCGTCAGCATCGGCGGGGACAAGGGCCCCTACACCCGCAGCAATGGCCACTGGGGCGGCAACGTCACCCCCGGCTTCGAGGAACGTTTCGGGGCAGCGTACGACGTCGAAATCCAGTCCTGGGTTGACGCGGCCCTGCGCGGTGAGATCGGCGGCCCCACCGCCTGGGACGGCTACGCCACGGCCGCCTGCTGCGAGGCCGGCGTCGAGGCGCAGAAGAACGGCGAAAAGGTCGCCGTGAAGCTCAACGCCAAGCCCGCCCTCTACCGCTAGGAACCCTGCCGGSCGGCGCCCCCTCCTGACAAGTTCGGGGCGCGACCCCGCACGCCGATTTCATCCCCTTCTACAACCACCCGAAGGCCGACGACGCACTGGTGGGCCAGCTGAAGGCGGCCTGCAAGGACGCGGGAATCGAAATCGCCTCGGTGCTGCCCGTGCTGCGCTGGTCCGGGCCGGACGAGGACGCCCGCGAGGCCGCCGTCCGCTACTGGAAGCGGGCCATCCAGATCACCGTGGACCTGGGCGTGGGCACCATGAACACCGAGTTCAGCGGCCGGCCGGAGAAGGCCGAGGAATCCGAGCGGGCCTTCTACCGCTCCATGGAGGAGCTGCTCCCCATCATCGAGCGGGAGGGGATCGACCTGCTGATCGATCCGCACCCGGACGATTTCGTGGAGGAGGGCCTGGCCGCGATCCGGGTGATCCGCGGGCTGAACTCGAAGAACGTGGGCCTGGTCTATGTGGCCTCGCACAGCTTCCACATGAAGAACGCCCCGCTGGAGATCATGCGGGCCGCGGGGGACAAGCTGCGCCTGGTCCACGTCGCCGACACCATGGACCACCACGCCTCACACGGCCTGCGCTACATCACCAACCCGCCCGGCAACCCCGTCCGCGTGCACCAGCACCTGAAGATCGGCGACGGCGACGTCAACTGGGACGAGTTCTTCGGCGGCCTGAAGGAAATCGGTTTCCTGGACCGCGACGACACGGTGATGGTCTCGAGCGTCTTCGCCGAGGACGACAACGCCGCGGAGGTCTCCCGCTACCAGCTGGAGACCATGACGCAGCGCATCGAGAAGGCGAGCCTATGACGAAGCCTGACGGCACACTGACCAGCTCAGCGCCGGCCTCGGCCGACGCCTCAGCCGACTCCACGGCCCGGGAAGCCGCGGGCGGGGAAGCCGCGGCCCGAACCGCCTGCGCCTCGAATTCCAAGGGTTTCATGCGGCGCGTGGCGCTGTTCTCCACGTTTGGCGGCCTCCTCTTCGGCTATGACACCGGCGTCATCAACGGCGCGCTGCCGTTCATGCAGCGGGATCTCGGCCTCACCCCGCTGACCGAGGGGCTCGTGACCTCCACCTTGCTCTTCGGCGCGGCGTTCGGCGCCATCTCGGCGGGCCGGCTCTCGGACCGTTTCGGCCGGCGCAAGACCATCATGGGGCTCGCGCTGATCTTTGCGGTGGCCACCATCGCCTGCTCCGTCTCGCCGAGCACCGAGATGCTCATAGCCTCCCGCACCCTGCTGGGCCTCGCCGTCGGCGGGGCATCGGTGATCGTTCCGGTCTACCTCGCGGAGATGTCCCCGGCAGCCCAGCGCGGACGAATCGTGACGCAGAACGAGCTCATGATCGTCACGGGACAGTTCCTGGCCTTCACGTTTAACGCCGTGCTGGGCAACGCCTTCCCGGAGGCCTCCCACGTCTGGCGGTGGATGCTCGTCATTGCCACGCTGCCGGCCGTCGTCCTGTGGTTCGGCATGCTGCTCCTGCCTGAAAGCCCACGCTGGCTGGCGTCGGCCGGCCGCTTCGGTGAAGTCCTTGAGGTGCTGCGCCGGACACGCGCCACGGAGGACATATCCACCGAGTTCGACGAAGTCCGGCAGGCCGCGCGGGAAGACTACCAATCCAAGCTCGGCACCTTCCGCGACCTCACGGTTCCGTGGATCCGTCGCATCTTCGTCGTCGGACTCGGCATGGCCGTGATCAACCAGATCAGCGGCGTCAACGCCATCATGTACTACGGCACGTCCATCCTCTCCAGCTCGGGCTTTGGCGACCAGGGCGCCCTCATTGCCAACGTCGTCAACGGTGTCACCTCGGTGGTCGCCGTCGTCGTCGGGATGTCCCTCATGTCGCGGCTGCCGCGCAAGTCCATGCTGATCGCCGGCCTGACCGGCACTGCAGCGTCCCTGCTGGCCATCGGCGTCATCTCCATGCTCATCCCGGAGGGCACCCTCCGCGGCTATCTCGTACTGCTGTTCATGGTGACGTTCCTGGCCTCGATGCAGTCCTGCATTGGCACGGTGACGTGGCTGACGATGGCCGAAATTTTCCCGCTGCACGTCCGCGGCATCGGCATGGGCATCTGTGTCTTCGTGCTCTGGATGATCAACTTCCTGATCGGGTTCTTCTTCCCGCAGATGGTGTCCTGGATTGGCGTCTCGGTGACGTTCTTCATCTTCGTTGCGATCCAGCTGGCAGCCATCGTCTGGGTGAAGCGCGTGGTTCCGGAGACCCAGGGAAAGAGCCTGGAAGACCTGGAACACTTCTTCAAACAGGCGGCCGTCAAGCAGCCTGTCAACGCTTAGTCTTTCCATCACAAAGCCCCGCCCGCGACGTCATCGGGCGGGGCTTTCGTGCGTTAGCGCTTGACCGTTGTGGCCTCAGACTCCGGCGTGCAGCCGGGGGAGGGCGTCAACCAGCGGTGCCAGTTCGGGGACTTCCTGGGCCTCGGCCAGCGCCCGCTCCAGTGTGGCGTCGTGAACCGGCCGGCTCTGCTCGAGCAGCGCGATGCCGCTGGGCGTGAGCTCGGTGTAGATCCCGCGGCGGTCATCCGCGCAGAGGATCCGGGTCAGCAGCCCGCGGTCCTCGAGCCGGTTGACCAGGCGCGTGGTGGCGCTGGCGCTCAACGCCGTGGCGCGGGCCAGCTGCTGCATCCGCATGTGCCAGCCGTCCTGCCGGCTCAGCGCATCCAGCACGGTGTACTCCACGACGGAGAGCTGGGCCTCGGCCTGCAGGGAACGCTCCAGCTCGGCTTCGATCAGCCCGTGCAGGGCCGCCAGGGTCCGCCAGCCTTGTGCCCGGACCTCGACGGCGTCGTCCTTGATGCCCATCAGGTTTTTCCCTTCAACTCGTGAGCCCGGCAGGGTGGTGACGGGCACATCAAATAATAGTTGCTTGCGCGCTGTATCTGCTTGTGCAAGAATAAATAACGCGTCTGCAACTACTAGCTTACGCGCCATACCCCCATCCCGTACAGCTTTGTAAGGAGCACCTCCATGCCTGTTGGCCTGATAGCCCTCGCCCTCGGCGGGTTCGGCATCGGACTCACCGAGTTCGTCATCATGGGTCTGCTGCCGCAAGTGGCCGCAGACTTCCACGTCACCGAGGCCACCGCGGGCTGGCTCATCTCCGGCTACGCGCTCGCCGTCGTGGTCGGGGCGCTGGGCCTCACCGCGGCCGTGACGCGCTTTGAACGCAAGCCCGTGCTGGCCGTGCTGATGGTGCTCTTCATCGCCGGCAACCTCGTCTCGGCGCTCGCGCCGGACTACTCGGTCATGATGATCGGCCGCATCATTGCCGCGTTGTCGCATGGCGCGTTCTTCGGCATCGGCGCCGTGGTGGCCGCCAGCATGGTGGCGCCCAACAAGAAGGCCGGCGCGATCGCGATCATGTTCACCGGCCTGACGGCAGCAAATGTGTTGGGCGTCCCGTTCGGCACCATGCTGGGCCAGGCTGCGGGCTGGCGCTCCACGTTCTGGGCCATCACGGTCATCGGCGTCCTCGCCCTGGCCGGCATTCTTGCCCTTGTGCCGAAGACGGGGTCCGGCGAATCTGCCGCTGGCGGGCTCCGCGGCGAGCTCCGTGCCTTCCGGTCCGGGCAGGTCTGGCTCTCCATCCTCGTGACCATCCTCGGCTACGGCGGCATGTTCGGCGCCTTCACCTACATCGCCTTCACCCTCACCGAGGTCACCGGTTTCTCCGCCACCACGGTCCCTTGGCTCCTGATCCTCTTCGGCGTCGGGCTCTTCATCGGCAATACCCTCGGCGGCAAGGCTGCGGACAAGAATGTGGACCGCACCCTGGTCGTAGTCCTCGCCATCCTGGTGCCGGTGCTCGTGCTCTTCGCCCTGACCGCGGGCAACCAGCCGGTGACCATCGCCTCCATGGTGCTGCTGGGCGGCTTCGGCTTCGCCACCGTTCCGGGGCTGCAGATGCGCGTCATGAAGTACGCCAGCAGCGCTCCCACCCTGGCCTCTGGCGCCAACATCGGCGCCTTCAACGTCGGCAACGCCCTGGGGGCGTGGATGGGCGGCGTCACGATCACCGCAGGCCTCGGCTACACCTCGCCGATCTGGGCCGGTGCCGGGATCACCCTGCTGGGCCTGGCGGTCATGGCGTTCGCGGCAACTGCTGCGAAGAAGCACGACGCCGGCCGGCCGGCCGACGTCGACAGCTCCGAGAAGGACAACGAGACTGAGCTGCAGCCGGCCTAGCGGCCCGGCGACAGCCGGCTTACCGGCCTAGCGGCCGAACGGCAGCCGCGGGTCCAGGTCCTGGCCCTCCCAGGTCTGGCGGATCCAGCCGTGGTGCGGGTCGTCGCTAATGAGCCACTCGCGGACCGGGCCCGGGCCGGCCATGACGTTGAGGTAGTACAAGTCGTAACCGGGGGCGGCCATGGCGGGCCCGTGCCAGCCGTACGGCACCAGGACGACGTCGCCGGTCCGGACCTCGGCCGCAACATCGATGGGCCGCTCGTCGGAGGCATAGACGCGCTGGTAGCCGATGGCGTCGTCGGCGCCCGTGCGTTGCGGGGCCCCGGGCGTCACGCGGGTTTCGAAGTAGTAGATCTCCTCGAGGTTGGTCTCGCCGTCTTTTTCTTCATCGTGCTTGTGCGGGGGATAGGAGGACCAGTTGCCGGCCGGGGTGAGCACCTCGCAGACGATGAATCGGTCCGCTTCCAGCGCGGCGGGGGTGCCGAAGTTGTGGACCTGGCGGGAGCAGTTGCCCGCCCCGCGCAGTTCCACCGGCGTTTCGGCGGCCGTGATGAGGAGGGTCGGGTAGGCGGCCTTGGCCGGGGCGGTGGCGACTGCCACGCGTCCGCCGGCGGCCGAGGTGATGGCCGCCGCCTTGCCGGCTCCCGTGTAGAGCACGTCGCTGGGACCGCTGAAGACGCTGTCCCGGCCGGCGAGGGGATAGTCCTGCCCGTCCACGGTCGCCACGAAGGAACCGTTGAGCGGGATTACGATGCGTTCCTCCGCCGCAGCGTCCAGTACGACGCCGCCGCCGGCCGCCAGCGTGGCAACCTTCAGCCCGGTATGTGCCCACCCGTCCACCTTCAGTCCGGAATCGGACGTCCCAATGGAAATGTCCCACTTGCCTTCGGCGGCGGTGCCGAGCGGATAGACCCAGTTGGCCATGGAAGCTGCCCTTTCGTTATCGCGCCGAAGAGACGCGCGTGTGTGCGTTGTTGGAGCCGGTGGCGCTCGTTGGTGAGCGCTTGTGGGTGGACGCCTTGCGCGAGGCGCCTAGTTCTGGACGCCCGCTTATGCCGTGGTTTGAGCGCCTATCTTTGAACCAGCGTCATCTCAAAGCTGTAAGAATCTGCCCGGTAGACGTGGTGGCCGGTTTCCACCATGCGCCCGGTGTCGTCCACGGCTGTGCGCTCCATGGTGACGAGCGCGGAGCCCGGGGTGGTTTCGAGCAGCGGTGCCTGGTAGTCGTTGGCGATTATGGCGCCGATCCGCTGGGAGGCGAGGCGGAAGTTCACGCCGCCGTTGCGGAGGATGCCGTAGAGGCCCTGCGACGCAAGGCTTGCCTCGTCAAGGGCGGTGATGTCGTCGCGCACCCAGTTCTCCATCAGGGCCAGGGGTTTGCCGCCCACTTTCCGGAGCCGGGTGAAGTGGTAGACCTTGGCGCCGGCGGGAAGCTGGAGCGCCTTCCGGATCGAGGCGTCCGCCTCCTCATGCGAGAAGCTCAGCACATCGGTGGTGGGCTTGCTGCCGTTGTTGCTCAGGTCGTCATAGAGGCTGGAGAGTTCCAGCGGGCGGCGGACCTGGCTGGACACCACCTGGGTGCCCACCCCGCGCTTGCGGACCAGGAGGCCGGAGCGGACCAGCTCATCCATGGCCTTGCGCATCGTGGGGCGGGACAGGTTGAGCTGGGCGGCCAGGTCGATCTCATTTTCCAGTCGGCTGCCAGGTTCCAGCAGCCCGGTGTGGATGGCGGCCTCGATGCCCTGCACCACTTGGTGGTACAGGGGTATCGGTGACGAGCGGTCGATCTGCAGATTCAGTTGATTCGCCACTGGGCGTGCTCCCTTGTGCTCCGCGGTGGCCGAGGTGCCGGTCTTTCCGCGTATGACAGGCGCATGTTCGCTTGATAGGACATACTGCCTTTTTCTGATGGTAGCAGGGCTCCCGAAGGGAGCCAAGGGGTGCCGCCGGGCGCCTCGGGAGTAGTAGTCGGGCTGACCGCTTTGCGCAGGTGAAGCCCGCGAATTCGGTCATTTCATCGCGTAGCGTTACGTCAAAACATCCTAATGTCAGGACAAACTATTGACAACTGTGATTGGAGTCACCATGATCGGTTGTAGATGGCTCATGGACCGACGCGATGAAGCGGCCGGCGTGGCCCGGAATCAAAGGAGATTGATCGTGACCAAGTTCTCGTGGCGGAAGGCGACCCTCGTGGCTGCCGTTGTACCCATGCTGGCCCTGAGCGCGTGTTCCAGCACCGGTGGGAAGCCCGCAGACTCAGGCAATGCGGCTGGCGGAGGCCAAGTTGCCACCACAGACCGAATCAAGATCGCCCTGATCACCCATGCCGCAGCAGGTGACACCTTCTGGGACATCGTTCGCAAGGGTGCCGAGGAGGCATCGGCGAAGGACAACGTTGAGCTCCTCTACACGTCCGATCCCGAAGCCGGGCGCCAGGCCCAGCTCATTCAGCAGGCCATTGACCAGAAGGTCGACGGCATCGCTGTCACGCTCGCCAAGCCCGAAGCCCTCAAAGACGTCCTGAAGAAGGCCTCTGACGCCGGCATCCCGATTGTGAGCCTCAACGCCGGCGAATCGGTCTCCTCCCAGCTGGGAGCATTCACCCACTTCGGTTCCAACGAGCAGCTCGCCGGGCAAGCCGTGGGCACCAAGCTGGCCGCGGACGGTTACAAGCACCCGGTCTGCGTGATTCAGGAACAGGGCCACGTTGGACTTGAAGCACGGTGTGCCGGTGTGAAGGCCAAGGTGCCCGGAACTGAGATCCTTTACGTCGACGGCAAGGATATGACCTCCGTTCAGTCCACCGCGACTGCCAAGCTCCAGGCTTCCAAGGACGCCGACGTCATCATCGGCCTCGGCGCCCCCATCACCCTGACTCTCCTCAAGTCGGTCGCTGACGCCGGCAGCTCTGCCAAGGTTGCCAGTTTCGACCTCAACGCGGAGCTCGCCCAGAAGATCGTGGATGGTGCAGTTCTGTTCACCGTGGACCAGCAGCCGTGGCTGCAGGGCTACGGCGCCGTTGACGCCATCTGGCAGAACAAGCGCGGCGGCTTCAACATCGGCGGCGGCCAGCCTGTGCTGACCGGCCCGGCGGTCATCGACAAGTCCAATGCGGCCGATGTCCTGACCTTCGCCCAGCAGGGTATCCGCTAACAGTCCGCTGGCCGGGCCGGTTCACGCCGGCCCGGCAGCTAGGAGAATTATCATGACCGTCACCCAGACCAAGACAGAGTCAGCGGCGCCCGATGAGCGCGTCGCCAAGCGCAGTCCGTTCCAGAAGTTGCTCGGACGTCCCGAGGTCGGTGCCCTGGTGGGCGCGATCGTCCTCTTCATCTTCTTCGCGTTGGTGTCCCCGACCTTTACCCAGCCCGGTGCCCTGGCGACCATCCTGTACGGCTCCTCCACGATCGGGATCATGGCGGTGGGGGTGTCCTTGCTGATGATCGGCGGGGAGTTCGACCTCTCCACCGGCGTCGCCGTGATCACCTCGGCGCTGACCGCGTCGCTGTTCAGCTGGTACTTCACCACGAACGTCTGGGTCGGCGTCGGCCTGGCCCTGGTGGTCTCCTTGTCCGTCGGGTTCATCAACGGCTGGATCCTGATCAAGACCAAGCTCCCGTCCTTCATCGTCACCCTCGCCACGTTCCTGATGCTGACCGGCCTGAACCTGGGCCTGACCCGGCTGATCGGCGGCTCGGTGTCCTCGCCCTCGATCTCGACCATGGACGGCTTCGCCTCGGCCCGGGCGGTCTTCGCCTCCTCGGTGAGCATCGGCAACGTCGACATCAAGATCACCGTGTTCTACTGGTTCGCACTCGTCGCGGTCGCGACCTGGGTGCTGATGCGGACCCGGGTGGGGAACTGGATCTTCGCCGTCGGCGGGGACGCGAACGCGGCCCGCGCCGTGGGCGTGCCAGTCAAGGCCACCAAGATCGGCCTGTTCATGGCCGTGGGGTTCTGCGCCTGGATCCTGGGCATGCACAACCTCTTCGCCTTCGACACCGTGCAGTCCGGTGAGGGCGTGGGCAACGAGTTCCTCTACATCATCGCCGCGGTGATCGGCGGCTGCCTCCTCACCGGCGGCTACGGCTCGGCGATCGGCGGCGCGATCGGCGCGTTCATCTTCGGCATGGCCAACAAGGGCATCGTCTACGCGCAGTGGAACCCGGACTGGTTCAAGTTCTTCCTGGGCCTGATGCTGCTGCTGGCCACCATCGTCAACCTCATCGTCAAGCGCCGCGCGGAACTGAAGTAAAAGGGGCCCGGAACCATGAATGCCAAAGAGATCGACCAGCAGACCCTGCTGCAGAACGAAAAAGACCCGCTCACCCACACCCCGGTGCACCTGCTCTCCCTCGACGGGGTCGGGAAGCACTACGGGAACATCATCGCCCTCTCCGAGGTCACCATGGCCGTGGACAACGGCCGCGTCACCTGCGTCCTGGGCGATAACGGCGCGGGCAAGTCCACCCTGATCAAGATCATCGCCGGCCTGCACCAGCACGACGCCGGGGTCCTGAACGTCATGGGCGAGGAACGGAAGTTCAGCTCCCCCCGGGACGCCCTGGACGTCGGCATCGCCACCGTCTACCAGGACCTCGCGGTGGTGCCTTTGATGCCGATCTGGCGGAACTTCTTCCTCGGCTCGGAACTCACGTCCGGGTTCGGCCCGTTCAAGAGCATGGACGTCGAGAAGATGAAGGACATCACGCTCAAGGAACTCGCCGCGATGGGCATCGACCTGCGCGACGTCGAACAGCCCATCGGCCAGCTCTCCGGCGGTGAACGCCAGTGCGTCGCGATCGCCCGGGCCGTCTACTTCGGCGCGAAGGTCCTGATCCTGGACGAGCCCACCGCGGCCCTGGGCGTGAAGCAGTCCGGCGTGGTGCTCCGCTACATCCTGCAGGCCCGCGACCGCGGCCTCGGGGTCATCTTCATCACCCACAAC
This sequence comes from Arthrobacter sp. P1_H7, assembly GCF_056405215.1. Taxonomy (NCBI): domain Bacteria; kingdom Bacillati; phylum Actinomycetota; class Actinomycetes; order Micrococcales; family Micrococcaceae; genus Arthrobacter; species Arthrobacter sp. P1_H7. The sequence continues at coordinate 78,556 of NZ_JBFUCO010000009.1, forward strand.
CCGCACCACGCCTTCCCCGTCGGGGACCGGTTCCTGCTGCTCAAACGCGGCAAATCAATCGGCTACTACGACAAAAAAGACATCACCCTCGACGAACTCACCGCCCAAATGGCCGGCGGCGCCGAACTCGCCGAACTCGCCCACGAACTCGAACAACTCGGCGGCCACGGCGACATCGTCAAGGAAGTCCAGGGCGAAGTCGCCGACGTCGCCCAAACCACCGGCACGACCTACCAGTAGCGGCCGCCCCAACTCCTGAAAGGACAAGCCTTTGGCTTACCTCAACCGCACCCCGTCCGACGCCACCCTGCCGGTGCGGATCGGACTTATCGGCTCGGGCTGGATGGGCGCCTTCCACGCCGAGAGCATTGCCCGCCGGGTCCCCGGCGCCGTCCTTGCCGCCATCGCGGATCCGAACCTGGAATCCGCCGGGGCGCTGGCCGGCGCCCTGGGCACCACGAAGGTGACCGCCGACGCCGCCGACCTCCTGGCCGACCCGGCGATTGACGCCGTCGTCATCGCCAGCCCCGCGCGTTTCCATTCCTCCCTGATCGGCCAGGCCGCAGCGGCCGGAAAGCACGTCTTCTGCGAGAAGCCCGCCGGTCAGGGGCTCGAGGAGCTAGGCGCCGCCCTTGACGCCGTCACCGCCGCCGGGGTGCACTTCCAGATCGGCTTCAACCGCCGGTACGCCGCAGACTTCCAGGCGGCCAAGAAGGACCTCGCCGCCGGAATCGTGGGGCAGCCGCAACTGCTGCGTTCGCTGACCCGGGACCCGGGCACCGGAAGCATCGGCCACGCCGCAAGGATCCCTGCGTGGACCATCTTCCTCGAAACCCTGATCCACGACTTCGACACCCTGAACTGGTTCAACGAAGGCGCCGAACCCGTGGAGGTCTACGCCGTCGCGGACGCGCTCGTGGAACCGGGACTGCGGGACCAAGGCTTCCTGGACACCGCCGTCGTGACCATCCGCTACAGCAACGGCGCGATCGCCGTCGCCGAGGCAAACTTCAGCGCACTGTACGGTTACGACATCCGCGGCGAGGTCTTCGGCTCCAAGGGCATGGTCCAGGCCGGCCGCGCCACCGAAACCGCCGCCCGCCGGTTCACCGCCGAGGGGACGTCCGCCGACACCCCACGGCTGAACGTCGAGCTCTTCCGGCAGGCCTACACGGACGAGCTGGTGGACTTCGCCGACGCCGTGCGCGCCCGGCGTGACGGTACCGCGCCGGAGCCGAAGCCCTTCACTCTCACTCCGGGAGCCAGTGACGCCCGGCGCGCACTGGCCATGGCGCTGGCCTGCATCGAGTCAGTGAAGCGGGGGACCCCGGCAACGGTCAACACAGTGGCCGTCAACGAGAGCGTGGTCCTCTGATGCGGCTCGCCGTGTGCGCTGAGATGGTCTTTACGGACCTGCCGTTCACGGAGCGGGTGCGGCGGCTCCACGAGGCCGGCTTCGACGTCGAACTCTGGGACTCGCGGCCCAAGGACATCGGCGCGCTCAAGGCCACCGGGGCGGTGTTCTCCTCCATGACCGGATACGGCTCCGGCAGCCTCGTGGATCCGGACACGGCGGACGAGGTAGTGCGGACCGCCGAGTCCCTGATCCCCACCGCCCTGGAACTTGGCGTCAGCCGGCTGGTAGTGCACCCGGCGGAACTCATCGACGGCCAGGCGGCCCGCCCGGTCTACCGGGCCACCGGCCAGATGTGGGCCACCGGCGCCAGGACCCTGGAACGGCTCGGGAAGCTCGGTGAGAAGTACGGGGTGACGTTCTGCCTCGAGAACCTCAACACCATCCTGGACCACCCCGGCATCCCGCTGGCACGGGCCAAGGACACCCTGGCGCTCGTGCAGGCCGCCGGGCACCCGAACGTCAGGCTCATGCTGGACCTTTACCACGCCCAAATGGGGGAGGGGAACCTGGTCGAGCTCGTTCGGACCGCCCTGCCATACATCGGCGAGATCCAGGTGGCGGACGTTCCGGGCCGCTGCGAACCCGGAACCGGGGAAATCAACTACGGGGCCGTCGCCAGGGCGCTCGCGGACGTAGGCTACGAAGGGACCGTGGGCATGGAAGCGTGGGCCAGTGGCGACAGTTATGCGGCCCTGGAGGCCTTCCGTGCGGCGTTCACCGTGCCCGTACTAAAAACGAGAGTAGAAGTATGAAAGACGTAATCCTTGGACTCGTCGGCGTTGGGCGGATCGGGGTCATGCACGCCAACAACATCGCCGCCCTCAACGAGCTCCTGAATCCGCAGGGGATCCGTGTCCGGCTCCGCCTCACCGACGTCGCCGAAGAGCATGCCCGGACGGTGGCAAGCGGTCTCGGTGCCGAATTCCTGCCCACGGTCGAGGCGCTGCTGGCCGCGGGGCTGGACGGCCTGGTCATCGCCACCGGAACCGGGACCCACCCTGAGCTCATCAAGGCGGGCGTGGACGCCGGGATCCCGGTTTTCTGCGAAAAGCCCGTGGCACTGAACGTGGCCGACGCCCTGCCGGTGCTCGACTACATCCGGGACCGGAACGGCGTGGTGCAGATCGGGCATCAGCGCCGGTTCGACGCCGGGTATCTGGAAGCCCGCCGCGCCTACCAGGCCGGCGAGCTGGGCTGGATCCATTCCCTCCGTGCCGTCACGTGCGACATGACGCCGCCCCCGGTCGAGTTCCTGGCCAGCTCCGGCGGGCTCTTCCGGGACTGCTCGGTCCACGATTTCGACATCCTGCGCTGGCTCACAGGCCGCGAAATCGTCGAGGTCTACGCCAAGGGCTCCAACAACGGGGATCCGGCCATCGGTGAAGCCGGCGATGTGGACACGGCCCTAGCGCTGGTGACGTTCGACGACGGCACCGTGGGAACGGTTTCGGCCACCCGCTACAACGGGGCGGGCCATGATGTCCGGCTGGAAATCCAGGGCTCCCGCGGCTCCCTGATGGTGGGCCTCGACGACAAGACGGCGGTGGCCTCCGCCGAGGCCGGGATCACGTTCCCCGCGGGGAAGCCGCATCTGACGTTTGCCGAGCGGTTCGAGACGGCGTACCGCTCCGAGATGGAGGCGTTCGTCGAACTGATCCTTGGCCGCCGGGAGAATCCCTGCACTCCGGAAGACGCCGTCGCGGCCTCCCGGGTTGCCGATGCCGCCCAGGAATCGCTGGCCACCGGTGCCCCGGTCAAGGTGACGGTGAGCGTCGCCAGCTGACCACGGCCCGGGGGTTGCCGGTCCTGAGCGGTCAGGGCCGGGTGCGGCACACCTCGACGAAGGCCCGGAACGGCGCGAGCCGCTCCCCGGCCGGGAGTTCCAGGGCCTCGGGGTGCCACTGGACCGAGGCCACCCAGCGCTCCGGATCCTCGAGCGCCTCGACAGTCCCGTCCTCGGCCACGGCCGTCACCCGCAATCCCCCGGCCACCCGGGCCACGGCCTGATGGTGGCCGGAGGCGATCTTCACGTTCACGGCACTCGAACCGCCGCCGTAGAGGGCGGCCACCCTGGAGCGGGCCCGCACCCCCACCTCGTGCCAGGCCCACGGGCCTGCCCCGTGCACCGGCGCGGGCTCGCGGTGCGCCACCGTTCCCGGTGCCATGTCCTGAATGAGCGTCCCGCCGTAGAGCACATTGAGCAGCTGATGCCCGCGGCAGATGCCGAACACAGGCAGCCCGGCGTCGATCGCAAGACGCGCCACGGCGAGATCCAGCGCGTCCTGGGCAGGGCTGACGTCGTAGCAGACGTCGCCGCGCAGCTCGCCGTAGAGGGCGGGGTCGAGGTCGCCGCCGCCGGGAAGAACGACGCCGTCAAGGGAGGCCAGCGCCGCGGCGAGGCCGCCGTCGTCGGGCCCCAAAGCGTCGAGCAGCACCGGTTCGCCGCCGCCCTCACGCAGCAGCTCCACGATGTACTCGAACAATGCGTTGGCTTCCGCCACGCGCGGGTCGGGATCGGCGGAACTGCTGAGGCGGACGGGAACGCCGATGCGCGGCCGGCCGCGGAGGGGGATGCGGGAAGTCTGCATGCCTCATTCTGCAACACGATCGCGGACTAGGATTACTAGATGAATCCCCGCTATCTCGTTTCCCGCAGCCGGTACATTGCCGCCGCCCCCGAGGCCATCTTCGAGGTGCTCGCCACGCCTGCCCTGCACAGCGTGATCGACGGCTCGGACACGGTGAAGGGCGCCCAGCCGCGCGGGCCACGGCGGCTGTACCTCCGCGCCAGGTTCGGCATGCAAATGAACATGCGGGTGAACTACAAGATCCTCAATACGGTCTGCGAATTCGAGGAAGGCCACCGGATCGCGTGGCGGCACTTCTACGGCCATGTGTGGCGCTACCTGCTCGAACCGTCCACGGGCAAGGACGGTACCGCGGGCACGCTGGTCACCGAGCACTGGGACGCGCGCCGGGTCCGCGGCAAGAGCTTCCTCCGGCTGGCCGGCTACCTGCGCCGCCATCCGGCCAACCTGGAACAGACGCTGGCCAAGCTCGACGCCTACATGGCTGCGCACCCGGACATGGGTAATGTGGATGGCAGCACGAAACGAGACTGAAGGTGGGAACTGGGATGGGCCGCAGGACACTGGTCGACGATCTCGTCGACGGCCTGCTGACCGAAATCCTTGACGGAAAGCTCCAGCCCCACAACCCGATTCCGCCCGAAGCCGACATCGCCAAGGCCTACGGCGTCAGCCGGCTCACCGTGCGTGAGGCCCTCAAAGCGCTCCGCGCGCAAAACATCCTCTATGTGAAGGCCGGCCGGGGAACCTTCGTCAATCCCACGGACAACTGGACCGGCCTGGACGCGATTTTCAAGGCGGCCTCGCATGGCAATGCGGCCGACCAGGTCTCGGTGGGACTGATTGAGATGCGCCGGATGGTGGAGACCGGGGCGGCCGCGCTCGCCGCCAAACGCTATACCCCGGAGCAGGCCGAGCGCATGCGCGAGTGCATCGCGGACATGAAGCGTTTCCACGACTCCGGCGACCTGGACCGCTTCGTGGAGGCGGATATTGGCTTCCACGACGCCGTCCTTAAGGCGTCCGGCAACCCCTTTGTGCGGGCCCTGTTCGCCCAGTTGGGCCAGCTGCTGTACGTGACCCGACGCGAAACATCGGCCGTCGAGGTGATCCAGCAGCATGCCATCGATTACCACCAGCGGGTCCTGGACAGCATCCTGAGCGGCGACGCCGAGCGCTCGCGGCAGGCGATGGATGAGCACATGGACCAGACCAATGCGGACTACGAACGCTACGTCCGGGGCGCAAAGTCCTGACGTCCACCTCCGGACTCTTGACGTAATCCGAATCACATCCTAAGATTTTGCCTAGTTCCTGAATCAGATGTCTGACATCTGACTCAACAAATATCCTGCAGCACGCGCTTCCAAGCGGGCAGGATGACCACCCCAATCCACCGATTTCCTCACCCGGCACAGATGCAGGGCAGGAAAACACGTAAGAAGGTCGATGATGACTTCATTAGCCCCCAAGTCTTTCGGACTCGGCGAACTGGGCGACCGCACGCTCCGCAAGGTGCGCCGCCGCGTCATGCCCCTGATTGTCCTGCTCTACTTCGTTGCCTACCTGGACCGCAACAACGTCGGATTCGCCAAACTCACCATGAGCGAGGACATCGGCCTGAACTCCGCTGCCTACGGACTGGGCGCCGGCATCTTCTTCCTTGGCTACGCCCTCTTGGAGGTTCCCAGCAACGCGGGCATGTACCGGTTCGGAGCCCGGAAATGGCTGGCCCGCATCCTGATCACGTGGGGCATCTTCGCCACCGCCATGTGCCTGGTGAATGGTGAAACCACCTACTACGTCATCCGGTTCCTGCTCGGTGCCGCCGAAGCCGGATTCTTCCCGGCGATCCTGTTCTACCTGACGCTGTGGTTCCCTGCCGCGCAGCGCGTCACCGTGCTGGGCATCTTCATCCTTGCCCAGCCTGTATCCAACGCGCTCGGCGCCCCGGTATCCGGGCTCCTGCTGCAGATGGACGGCGTCATGGGCCTCCAGGGCTGGCAGTGGCTCTACATCATCGAAGGCATCCCGGCGATCGCCCTCGGCCTGCTGACGCCCATCCTCATGACGGACCGTCCGCGGGACGCCAAATGGCTCGAGGCCGACGAGCGCAACTGGCTCACGGCCACCATGGACGCCGAACTGGCGGCCAAGTCCCAGTCGGGCAAGCACAACTTCCTGGCCGGGCTCAAGGACAAGCGCACCCTGGTCTACTCCGCCCTCTACTTCGGCCTGGTGTGCGGAATCTACGGCCTGGGCCTGTGGATGCCCACCATCGTCGCGGCCCTCGGCAAGTTCTCCACGGCCGAGATCGGCTTCATCGTCTTCATCCCCTATGCCGTGGCCGCAGTATTCGTCTATTTCTGGAGCAAGCGCGCGGACCGGACCGGCAAGCGTGCCTGGCACGCCTCGGTCAGCATGGTGCTCGCGGGCGTCGGACTCCTGGCCGCCGGCTACCTGCTGCCGGTCAACCCCTTCCTCGCGATGATCGGCCTGACGGTCTCGGCCATGGGGATCTACGGGGCCATCGCCCCGTTCCTCTCGATGCCCTCCGCGGCACTGACCGGTGCGGCTGCCGCTTCCGGACTGGCCCTGGTGAACTCCCTCGGAAACCTCGGCGGCTTCATCTCCCCGTACGCCGTCGGCCTCCTCAAGGACGCCACCGGAAGCAACCAGAGCGGGCTGCTGTTCCTGTCCCTCTGCCTGTGCCTCACCGCCGTGGCCACCTACCTCTACGCCCGCCGGCGCCCCGAAGGCGACGCCGGCCTTGACCCCGCGGTCGCAGCGGCTGCCGCCGTCGACCCGGCCAAAGTATCCTGATCCGAACCCCTGAAGGAATCGTCGTCATGACATCAATTACCCCGTTCCCCACTGAACGCACTGTGGTCCTGACCGGAGCCGCGTCAGCCCGCGGCATCGGCCGTGCCGCCGCCGACCGCCTGGCCAGCGAGGGCTGGTCCATCGCAATCCTGGACATCAATGCCGAGGACGCCAGCGCCGCTGCTGCCGAGATCGGTTCCAACCGTGCGGTCAAGGCCATCGGCGTCGGCGCGGACGTCTCCGACGCCGCGTCGGTTGACCGGGCCATCACCGAGATCGAGGGCTCGCTGCCCCCGATCGTCGCGCTGGCCAACCTGGCCGGCATCAGTTCCCCGACGCCGTTCATGGACACCACGGTCGAGGAATGGGACAAGGTCTTCGCCATCAACATGCGCGGATCCTTCATCGTCTCCCAGCGCGTGCTCAAGGGCATGATCGAGCGCAAGCTCGGCCGGATCGTGAGCATCTCCTCGATTTCGGCACAGCGGGGCGGCGGCACCTACTCCAAGGTCGCCTACAGCGCCTCCAAGGCCGGGATCATCGGATTCACCCGCGCCCTTGCCCGCGAGGTGGGCGAGTTCGGGGTCACGGTCAATGCGATCGCCCCCGGCCCCATCGACACCGACATCATGGGCGGCACCCTGAGCGAGGAACGCAAGGCGCAGATGTCGGAGGGCATCATGATGGGGCGGGTCGGCAGCCGCGAGGAAGTGGCGGCCCTGATCGCCTTCCTGCTCGGCCCGGACGCCGGTTACATCACCGCGGCCACCTACGACATCAACGGCGGCCTCCAGGTCTCCTAAGCTGCACGCACCCCCGTTGCGCTATCACTTTGGGGCCTCAAGATCCCGGAATGGCCACCAAAAGTGATAGCGCAACGGGGGATTGGCGACGGTCTAGGCTGGCTCCATGAGCGCCGCCCGCAGCCTTCACCCCAGCCCCCGCACGTTGGAGGTCGAGAGCGTTGCCGGTTTCGACCGGCTGGTCGCGGCGGGGGCGCGCAGCATGCACGGCTGGCATGTCCAGTCCCTGGATCTGCGGGGCCGCCGGACACAGTTGGAGGCGCTGGAGGCCCAGGGCGCGGTCTTCCTGGGCTGCAGGTTCGATCAGGGTGTGGAGGATTTGCTGCGCGGCCGGGGCGCCCTCATCTTTCCCCGGCTCACGGCGGTGCCGTTCAACCCCTACCGCGGGCAGCTGTATACGCCGCAGGAACTTTATGCCGGGATCGCCGCGTCGCCCTATGAGGACACGCTCGACGCGCGGGTGTACCAGTGGAGCATCCGGCCGGGCCAGCGCCGCCGGCTCGATGCGACACTGGCCGCCGCCCTGCATGACCATTCGATCGGCGTGGCCCTCGACGAGCTGGCCGGCACCTATCTCCGCGCCGGCCGCACGATGGTGGGGGTCATGGGCGGGCATATTGCCCGCCGCGGCACCGCCGTCTTTGAGGAAGCCGCACTGCTGGGCCGGATGCTGGCCCGGAGCGGACGGGTGGTAGCCACGGGCGGCGGCCCCGGGGCCATGGAGGCCGCGAACCTCGGCGCCTTCCTCAGCGAGGCCCCCGAACCGGACTTCCAGCGGGCCCTGGCAGACCTCGCGGCGGTGCCGTCCTTCCGCCCCTCGGTGTCCGCCTGGGCACGGGCGGCTGCGGCAGTCGCCCAACGCCACCCGGAGGGTAAGCCGTCGCTGGGGATTCCCACCTGGTTCTACGGTCATGAACCACCGAACTTCTTCGCCACCCACGTGGCCAAATACTTCGCGAACGCCATCCGGGAAGCCATCCTGCTTGAACTGTGCAACGGCGGCATCGTCTTCTTGCCGGGTTCCGGCGGCACCGTCCAGGAGATCTTCCAGGACGCCTGCGAGAACTACTACGCCGCTCCGGAAACCGTCACCCCCATGGTCCTGGTGGGGCACGAGCACTGGCTGCGGCGGTTCCCGGCGTGGCCCCTCTTACAGAGCCTGGCGTCAGGGCGCCGGATGGAGGGACGGATCTTCCTGGTCGATACGGTCGCAGAAGCCCTTGAGGCGCTGGAGCGCTAGCGGGTCAGAGATCCTTGCGGCACTGGGCGTGGCCGAGCTCGTAGAGTCCGTTCAGGTCCCCGTCGGCAAGCCCGTCCGGGGCTCCGATCTCGGGGTACATCAGCTGGGCCGGGTCAGCGACATGTTCCAGGCCCATCACATGGCCGAGCTCGTGCAGGATCACGGCCGTGGCATAGGCCGCGCCTTCGGCGCGGTCCAGGTCTTCCGCGATTTGCGGCGCATCCAGTTCCAGGCTGCCCGTGACGAAGCTCTTGGGACCGTCGCCGAAACTGAAGTGTGTGCTCCCGCCCGTGCCGATCACCGGGCCTTTGAGCTGCGGTGCCTGCTCCGGTGTGGTCCAGGCGATTAGCAGCGGCGCCCACCGGTCCCCATAGCGGTCCCTCTGGTAGGGCGCCCGGGTGGGCGAGGGGGCCTCGGACGTGGGGCCGTCATTGATGAACGTGATTCCGGTGGCCTCCGAGATCGTCCGGATCGAGTCCTCCACAAGCCGCTCGGCACCCTGCGGGACCAGGGCGGCATTGATGACGTAGTGCAGCGGACGGCACGGCGAGTAACCCACCGGAGTGCCGTCGTCGTTCGTGGCAAGGAACTTGTACGAAGTGCTGGCGGCCTCCGGTTTCCGGGGCACACCGAGGGGCTGGTCCTGCTCCTCGAGCCCGGGCGGGGGAGTGTCCGTCCGGTCTCCTCCGGCCGGCACGGCAGGCTGGCCGGATTCCTGGCCAACCTGCGGCTGTGCGTGCACGTCACTGCCTGAATTGTGCCCTGCGTTGTTTTCTGCGTTGTGCCCTGTTCCGCGGGAGACCTCGAAGAGGCCCGTGAACCGGGGATCGCCGTAAACGAGTCCGGCGGTGAGGAAGGCTCCGCCGGCGATCACCGCAGCGGCGGCCAGGTTCCTGACAATCCGCAGCGCGGTGGCTGGCCGGCTGTGCCGTGATCCGCGGTCCCGAAACTCAGGACCGTCCACTAGCCAACCACGGCGCCAAAGGCCATGCCCAGCAGGTACGTCACGCCGGCGGCACCCATGCCGATGGCCAGCTGGCGCAGGCCACGGGTGGCGGGCGAGGTGCCCGAGAGCAGGCCCACGACGCCGCCGGTGAGCAGCAGCGCCACGCCGACGAGGGCCGCGGAAACCACCAGTGCGGCGAGCCCGGTCATGCCCAGCAGGAAGGGAATGATGGGCACGATCGCGCCGGAGGCGAAGAAGCAGAAGCTCGACGCCGCCGCGCCCCAGGCGGTGCCGACCGCCTCGTGCTGGTCCTCGCTTTCGGGCAGTTCCGGCCGCAGGGACAGGCTGGGATCGCAGTCGCAGTCCAGCAGGCCCATCCGCTCCGCGACGCGGTGCTCGGCGGCCTCCCGGGACATGCCGCGGGCCAGATAGACGAGCAGGAGTTCGTTGTGCTCGATATCGAGCAGCGGCGCCGCCGCCAACGTGATCTGGGTGGGACGGGTCGCGGCGAGGAGCTCCCGCTGCGACCGGACGGAAATAAACTCGCCGGCCCCCATGGACAATGCGCCGGCCAGCAGCCCGGCGACGCCGCTGAGGAGCACCACCTGGCTTCCCACGCCCGAGGCCGCCATGCCCATGACGAGGGACAGGTTGCTGACTAGCCCGTCGTTGGCGCCGAAGACGGCGGCGCGGAACGTTCCGGCCAGCCGGTTGCGGCCCCGGGTGGCCAGCCCGCGGACCACTTCCTCATGGATCTGCTCGTCGGCGACCATGGCCGGGGTGGCGAACGATTCGGTGGCGTACGGGGAGCGGCTCTCCGCCCGCTGGGCCAGGGCCAGGACGAAGACCGAGCCGAAATGCCGGGCCAGGAAGCCCAACAACCGGCTCCGGAGTGAGGCATGCCGGTCCTTGCCGGCGTGATCGCCCAGCAACTGGAGCCAGTGCGCCTCATGGCGTCCCTCGGCCTCGGCCAGCGCCAGCAGGATGGCGCGTTCCTCGCCGGCGCGGTTCTGCGCCAGGTCCCGGTAGACGGCCGCCTCGGCACGTTCATCGGCGAGATACTGGCGCCAGCGCTTGATGTCCGCTGCGCTGGGTGCTGCGCCCGGATCTGAACCGGCGACCGGGCTGGGTGCTGCGCTCGGATCTGAACCGGCGGCCGGGCTGGGTGCGCTGACGGGAGGTGCGGTACGGGGAGCCTCGCCGGGGGCAGGGGAGGCGTGCGGCGGGGCGGGGCGCGGGTCCGTCTCGCGGTCCGGGGAGGGCTGTGTCGGGTGGTGCTGCGAAGAATCGTTGCGGTCCGATTCGGTGTGCTGAGACACGAAAAACTCCTGGGTTTGGTCGGGCATGGTCCGGCCCCATTGCGACTCCAGAGTACTCGGTATTTCCGCGCTTTTCCGGCTGGCCATCCTCAGCAGAAAGTTTAGGGAGGCCGTAACTGCCCTGCCGTGGCGGGGCCGCCCACAGCCGCTTTCCGGCCGCAATTGTGAGCCCTTGACCGCCCGGGTCCGCGGTGTTCGAATGAAACCCAGGGCGGGCTCCCCGGGGCCTTGCCGCCACCGAAGCCGCATGGAGGTTGCACCATGGATAGCACCGCATCACATCCCATCCAGCCGGCCCGGGACTCACTCGAGTCCGATCCCGCCTACGACTACGCCGAGGACGCGCCCGTCAGTGATGCCGCGGAGACCGAGGAGGAGGAGCTTCTCGAAGAGGCCGATCGGCTCGTTCCCCTGGACGCGGACGACTTCCTGGGCGACGAGAAGCCGGTGGTGCCCCTGGAGGGGGAAGAATTCCTTGCCACTGAGGAAGACGAGTGATTCTCCCGCGGCCCGTTAAGTAGCCCAAAGGCCGAATAAATAGCCCAAAGGCCGACGGCGGCGCCCCCCGCGKGGGGAGCGCCGCCGTCGACCTGCAACTCGCGGTCAGGACCCTGACGGGTCAAGGCCCTAGTGCGTGAGGGCCGGGGCCTTTTCTTCCTCGGCCGCGCCGCCGGCGACACGCCGGCGCCAGTTCTGCATGACCGCGGGATCCGTCGGCTTGGTCAGCAGCGACACAGCGATGTAGACGGCCGCGGAAGCCGCCAAGCCGTAGTAGATCGGCTCGTTGGCGTAGATGCCGTCCAGCGGAACCTCGGCGTTGATTTCCAGGATGATCATGGTGCCGAGCGTGATGACCGAGCCGACCGCCATGGACGCCGCGGCGGCGACGCCGGTGCCGCGCTTCCAGACCAGGCCGCCGAGGATGGCCACCAGCAGGCCGCCGACAAGGATGTCGTAGGCAATGGTCAGGGCCGCGACAACGTCCTTGGTGACGATGGCGATCACGATTGCCACGATGCCCAGGCCCAGGACCCACATGCGGTTGGCCTTGACGTCGTGTTCCGGGTTGTCGGTGTCATCGGTGTTGACGGTCTTGCCGAACCAGCCGGCAACGAACGGCAGCACATCGGCGCGGGCCACGGTGGCGGCTGCGATCAGGGCACCGGAGGCGGTGGACATCATGGCGGCGACGGCGGCGGCCAGCACGAGGCCGCCGATGCCGATGGGCAACAGGTGGGTGGCGACCTCGGCGTAGACAACGTCCTTGCCCAGGGCCTTGACGTCGATCTGCGGCAGGGCCACCCGGGCGCCGAGGCCGATCAGGGCGCCGGCTGCGCCGTAGAGGATGCAGTAGATGCCGGCCGTCGCGCCGCCCCAGCGCGCAACTTCGGGCGTCTTGGCGGTGAACACACGCTGCCAGATGTCCTGGCCGATCAGCAGGCCGAGGGTGTAGACCACAAAGTACGTGATGATCGTCTGGGCGCCGATGCCGTCGATCTGGAAGAACGTGGCGTCCACCCGGCTGCGGATCCCGTCGAGGCCGCCGGCGGCGTTGAGCGTGAACGGCAGCATCAGGAAGAAGATGCCGACCGTCTTGATGACGAACTGGACCTGGTCGGCCAGCGTGATGGACCACATGCCGCCGATGGTCGAGTACACCAGGACAATTGCCCCGCCGACGGCGATCGCGACGGCGCGGTCCCAGCCGAAGAGCACCACGAAAATGGTGGCGTAGGCGCCTGTGGAGGTGGCGCAGAGCATCAGTGTGTAGGCGAGCATGACGATGCCCGAGGTCTGCGTGGCGTTGCTGCCGTAGCGCAGAGTCAGCATCTGGGAGACGGTGTAGATTTTCAGCTTCTGGATGGTGCTCGCGAAGAGCAGGCTCAGCAGCAGGACGCCGGCGCCGATTGCGACCACGAGCCACATGCCGGAGATGCCGAACTTGTAGCCCAGGCCCACACCGCCGACGGTCGAGGCGCCGCCCAGGACGACGGCGGCCATGGTGCCGGTGTAGAGGAACGGGCCGAGGCGGCGGCCGGCGACGAGGAAGTCGCTATTGTTCTTGGTGCGGGACTTGCCCCACCACCCGAACGCCAGCATGGCGGCCAGGTACACCACCACGATTGCGATGTTGACGAAAGTTGCGTCCATTAAAGGCTCCTTGGAGCGGGTTGGCAGCGGATGCGGGCTTGCCGGGCCTCAACAGGGTGTTCGGCAAGGCTGCTGCTGCGTGACGTGGGTAGAGGAGAAATTCCGTCGGAACCTCCGGTTTTGCCCTATAGGCAACACATGTTGCCCAGAAGAGTATGCTGTGACTCCGGTAACAGTCAAGGCGCCGGGCGTGGTGCCGCCGCCTCCGCGTCACGAAGGCCCGCTCCCGCTAGGATTGCTCCAATGATGGGGCCAAGCGGCCGGCCGTGAAAGGTTCCTAAATGAAGGCACTACCAGTTGAACCGAGCAATGTTCCCGTTGCCATCGGTTCGCGGATCCGCGCCGCCCGGCAGTCCCAGCGGCTCACCATTGAACAGGTCGCAGACGCCACCGGGCTCACCAAGGGATTCCTGAGCCGGGTCGAGCGGGACCTGACCTCGCCCTCGGTTGCCTCCCTAGTAACGCTGTGCCAGGTTCTGTCTATCTCCATTGGCGACCTCTTTGCCGCCCCCGAAACGCACCTCACGAAGCAGAATGAGGGTCCTCGAATCTCCCTTGGCGGCGAGGGGATCGTCGAGCGGCTCCTGACCGCACGCTCCGAGCGCCGCGTCCAGATCATCCAGGCCGTGATCGAGCCGCGCGGGCGCGGCGAGTCCGAACTCTATGCCGTGGACTGCGATGTCGACGTCCTGCATGTGGTCAAGGGAAGCATCCGCCTGATCCTCACGAATGAGGAATTCGAGCTCAGCACCGGAGACACTGTAACGTTCCCCGGCCGGGAACCCCACACCTGGGTCAATCCCACCGACGACGCCGTCGAGGTGCTGTGGGTGCTGGTACCCGCCGCCAGCCGCTGAGGGCAGGACCGCAACAATAACCACCATGAAGGTATCCACACGGCGCAATCCGGCGATACACAGGACGAGCGCAAGCCGCTCGCGTCATCAACTGGGGGATCCATGAACCGCAACAACGTCTTTCTGTCCCTGGCCGCCGCGCTCGCGGTTGCCCTTGGCCTTAGCTCCTGCGCCGCAGCGGGCCAGCGTGCCGGCGAAACGGCAAGCGGCCCCGCCAGCGAAACTGCGGCCCCGGCGCAGCAGGAATCCGGCCCGGCCGCCACAACCGCGTCCACCGCCGCTTCGGCCACGCCCGCGCCGACCTCCAGCGCCTCCGGTACCCCCGCCCCGGCCACGCCGACGGCCAGTGCCGTGGCCGGCGTGAAAACCTTCACTTTCCCGGACGGGCACCTTTCCTTCTCCTACCCGAGCGGCTGGTCCATCCGGTTGGTGGGCTCACCCGAGGACGCCGCCAAGCTGCGGGGCGTGCAGGCGGTCATCGCCGACGCCACCGGCAATGAACTGGCTTCCATCATCAGCAGCACCAGCGCCAGCAACGCCTCCGGCCCGGTGGCTCGTACCGTGCTGGACACCGCTCCGGTGCCGGGGCTAAAGGATGTGGACGGTGAACAGCTGGCCTTCGGCTTCGCATTCGATTCCCTCGCTGACCAGTCTGATTTCCACATGAGCGTCCGCAAGGAACGTGACTTCGCGCCCGGGGTCGCTGACTCCGGCTCCGCCTATGTCAGCTTCGCCAACGGCGGGGCGGAAGCCAAGGTGCTCTTCGGCAACCCGGCGTTTGCCTCCGTCGACGCCGCCAAAGCCTGGATGACCACGGAGCAGTACAGCCAGCTCAAGCGCCTGCTGCTCACTCTCAAGTACAACTGACCTCCCCGGGCGCTGGTGAGATGTACGTCACATTCCGGCAATCTGCCGGAAACGGCAAATTGATGCCCAGAGCCGCCGCGTAACGTGCCGGCAAGAATCGGAAAGCCTTCCCGAAACACGCCGTGGGTAGCGTCATCCGCGGGGGGACGTACAGCAGTCCCAATGTGACATGGTCTCGCCGAATCGGCGCCCTCGGAGCGCCGGCACTCGAGGAAGGCTCCCGCTATGAAGTTCTCTGTGCTTGCAGTAGGAATGGCAGTAGATCCGCAGGTCCTTGACCCCGGATCGACCGCGTGGATGCTCACGGCGTCCGCCCTGGTCCTCCTGATGACCCCCGGACTTGCGTTCTTCTACGGCGGGCTGGTCAGGATGAAGTCCGTCCTCAACATCATGATGATGAGCTTCGGCGCCATGGGCGTGGTGGGCGTCGTCTGGGCCCTGTGGGGCTACGGACTGGCCTTCGGCCCCGATGCGTTGGGCGGATTCGTTGGGGATCCCTTCACGAATTTCGGCCTGAGCGGGCTGACCACCAGCATCGGCACCAAAGCGCCGGGACTGCCGGACATGATATTCGTCGGCTTCCAGGCCACGTTCGCCATCATCACTGTCGCGCTGATCAGTGGGGCGGTGGCCGAGCGCGTCAGGTTTGGACCCTGGCTGCTCTTTGCCGCCCTTTGGGTCACGCTCGTCTACGCGCCGATCGCGCACTGGGTCTGGGGCGGCGGCCTGTTCGGGCCTACCGGCATCATTGGCAGCAAGATCTCCGCCCTCGACTTCGCCGGCGGCACGGTGGTCCACATGAACGCCGGCATAGCCGGGCTCATGCTGGCGGTGGTTCTGGGCAAGCGGCTCGGCTTCATGAAAGACCCCAACATCCGCCCGCACAACCTGCCTTTCGTCATGCTCGGCGCAGGGCTGCTCTGGTTCGGCTGGTTCGGGTTCAATGCGGGCTCGGAACTCGCCGCCGACGCCACGGCCGCCTTGGCCTGGATGAACACGCTGCTTGCCACCAGCGCCGCCCTGCTGGGCTGGTTGCTCGTGGAGCGGTTGCGCGACGGGCATGCCACCTCGCTCGGAGCCGCCTCGGGTGCCGTCGCGGGACTCGTGGCAGTCACCCCGGCCTGTGGGTTCGTCGACCCTGTCGGGGCAATCCTGATCGGCACAATCGCCGGAGCCGTCTGCGCGCTCGCCGTCGGGCTGAAGTTCAAGATCGGACTCGACGACTCACTGGACGTCGTGGCTGTGCACTTCGTTGGCGGCCTGTGGGGGACCCTGGCCCTCGGATTCTTCGCACTGCCGTCCGCCAAGACGGCCGGCGGCCTCTTCTACGGCGGTGGCCTGGCGCAGTTCTGGCCACAGATTCTCACCGCCCTGATTGTCACGGCATGGAGCGCCGCCATGACCACGCTGATTGGTTTCGCGATCCACAAGAGCATCGGCATGCGCGTTTCCGAGGCCGACGAGCTCTCCGGCATTGACGTGACGGAGCACGCCGAAACAGCGTACGAACTCCTCATGGTCGGCGGCAGCTTCCACCCCGGTGACCCGCATGCCCGGACTGATGCGGCCGCGGCCCACGCCCACACCGGGACCCAGGCCGAAGCCCATGCCGAGACCCAGGCCGGGGCCGAAGGTGAGGCCGTCCGCGGCAGGGTGTCGTCATGAAGCTCGTCACGGCCATTGTTCGGCCGGAGCGGGTCGCCGCCGTCAGCGCGGCCCTGGAACGGGCCGGAGTCAACGGCCTGACCGTGAGCCAGGCCAGCGGCTACGGCCGGCAGCGGGGCCACACCGAGGTGTACCGGGGCGCCGAATACAGCTCGGACCTGCTGCCCAAAGTGCGGCTGGAAGTCCTGGTCGAAGAGGACGCCCTTGGCGCCGTCATGGCGGCCGTTGAAGAGGGCGGGCGCACGGGCCGCTTCGGCGACGGCAAGATCTGGATTATCGAGGTGCGCGACGCCGTCCGCGTCCGGACGGGGGAGCGGGGCGCCTCGGCCATCGCGTGAAGTGTTTGGTAAACAAATGATGCGCAATACGAAACTTCGAGTGTATGATGGGTGTCACAACCGTCGGTCAATCCTCGAAGGAGAGGCTTCTTTTGGAAGAGCTGCGCATCGAGGCCAATGGCAACCTTGGCCCCATCGATTCATCCCGCGTCCCACGCTACGCCGGGGCTGCCACCTATGCCCGCCTGCCGCGCCTGGACCAGGTGGCCAAGGCAGACGTCACGGTGGTCGGCGTGCCGTTCGACACCGGCGTCTCCTACCGCCCCGGCGCCCGCTTCGGGGCCAACCACATCCGCGAGGCCAGCCGCCTGCTGCGGCCGTACAACCCGGCGTGGGACGTCAGCCCCTTCGAGAACATCCAGGTTGCCGACGCCGGCGACATGGCGGTCAACCCCTTCAACATCAACGACGCCATCGAAACCATCCAGCAGAACGCCCTGGACCTGACGGCGACCGGCAGCAAGCTGGTGACCCTCGGCGGCGACCACACCATCGCCCTGCCGCTGCTGCGCGCCGCCGCAGAGCGCGCCGGCGGGCCCATTGCCATGCTGCACTTCGACGCGCACCTGGATACCTGGGACACCTACTTCGGCGCCGAGTACACCCACGGCACACCCTTCCGCCGCGCCGTCGAGGAAGGCATCCTGGACACCGAGGCCATCAGCCACATTGGCACCCGCGGCCCGCTCTACGGCAAGAAGGACCTCGACGACGACCACCGCTTCGGCTTCGGCATCGTCACCTCCGCCGACGTCTACTACCAGGGCGTCCTGGAGACGGTCGCCAAGGTCCGGGACCGGATCGGCAACCGCCCGCTCTATATTTCGGTGGACATCGACGTCCTTGACCCCGCGCACGCCCCCGGCACCGGCACGCCGGAAGCCGGTGGCATCACGAGCCGCGAACTGCTGGAAATCATCCGCGGGTTCCGCGGCATGAACCTCGTCGGAGCCGACGTCGTCGAGGTTGCCCCGGCGTACGACCACGCCGAGATCACCGGCGTGGCGGCAAGCCACGTCGCTTACGAACTTGTGACGCTGATGGCGGACCGCGCCGTCGAAGGAGACCGCTTCGGCGCCCCGAACGGCTACGCGGCCCAGGCCCTCGGCCAGGAATCCCGCCGCACCGCCGGCTTCGGCTCCCCCGTGGCTTCGCCGGTGGCATCACGATGACCGGCGTACGCAACGGCGGGGACCTCGTCGTCGAGACCCTTGAGGCGCTCGGCGCCAAGACGGTCTTCGGCATCCCGGGCCAGCACGCCCTGGGCCTGTTCGATGCGATGGGCCGCGGGAACCTGCACTTCGTCTCCTCCCGGGTCGAGAACAACTCGGCGTTCGCCGCGGACGGCTACTCCCGCGCCACCGGCGAGGTCGGCGTGCTGTTCCTGTCCACCGGTCCGGGCGCACTGACGTCCCTGGCCGGGCTGCAGGAGGCCTACGCGACCGGCGTTCCCATGGTGGTCGTGGCCAGCCAGATCCCGCTTGAGGGCCTCGGCGCCCGGCGCAAGGGCATGCTGCACCAGCTCGATGACCAGAAGGCCTCGGCCGCGAACGTCACCAAATCCCAGCGGCTGATCCAGCACGCCTCCGGCATCCCCTCGGCCATCCAGGATGCCTGGACCGAGGCTATCTCCTCGCCGCAGGGCCCCGTGTGGCTCGAAATCCCGCAGAACGTCCTGCTGGACCCCATCATGGTGCCTCCCGTGGAGGACGCCCTCGCCGAAGCGGCCGACAACCCGCCCCGCGTGGAACTGGTCCGCGAAGCCGTGAAATGGCTCTCGACGGCGGAACGTCCCGCCATCATCGCCGGCGGCGGCACCCGCCGCGGCCGGGCCGAAAAGTCGCTGCTCTCGATTGCGGAGAAGCTGCGGGCGCCGGTAATCTGCACCCCGGGCGGCAACGGCGCGTTCCCCTGGAACCATGAGCTCTCGCTGCAGTCCTGGATCGAGGACCAGTACATGACGGAGGTGCTCGAGGACGCAGACGTGCTGATCGTCATCGGCTCCTCCCTGGGCGAGGTCACCTCCAACTACTTCACCTTTGAACCGCGCGGCCGGATCATCCAGATTGACGCCGAACCCCGCGTCCTGGAGTCCAACCGTCCGGGCCTGGGCATCCGGGCGGACGCCGGCCAGGCCCTGGCCGCCCTCGACGCCGCCCTGACCGAACCGCACGGCGAACGCGCCGACTGGCACGGCACGGCTCCCGAGGTGCTCGTCAAGGACACCCTGGCCAAGGTCAAGGCCCGTCTCGAGTCCCAGGACCTCGGCAAGGAACTGAAGTTCATGGCCGACATCCGTGAGGCCGTTCCCGCGGCCATGCAGACGTTCTGGGACATGACCATCTCGGCCTACTGGGGCTGGAGCTGCTGGGATGCGCGCGAGGGCCAGTTCCACTCCGCGCAGGGCGCCGGCGGGCTGGGCTTCGGCTTCCCCGCGGCGATCGGCGGCGCCGTCGGGCTCGAAACCACCGGCACTTCCGCCGGCGCAGCTGCCGGACACGCCAGAGTGCTGGCCGTCTCCGGCGACGGCTCGGCGATGTACTCCATCTCCGAGCTCGCCACCGCCAAGCAGCACAACGTCCCGGTCACCTGGCTCATTGTGGACGACGGCGGCTACGGCATCCTGCGCGAATACATGGTGGGCGCCTTCGGCAAGGCCACGGCCACCGAGCTCGCCCGGCCCGACTTCGTCAAACTGGCAGAGTCCTTCGGCGTCCCGGCCGTCCGGGTGGCCCCGGAAGGCGTCGGGGACGCCCTGAGGGCTGGCTTCGCCGCGGACGGCCCCAACGTCGTCGTCGTCGAAACCCTGCTCCAGATGTTCGGCCCCACCCACCTGGCCACGTAGCCGGGACCTCAACAACACGGCAGCACTGCGGCAGCAGCACTGCTGTAACAGCACTGCAGCAGCACTGCACAGCGCGGACCCGGCCGGGTCTGCCCCTCACGGCGAGGGGCAGGCCCGGCCGGTCCGCGTTCGGCATTTAAGTGCCCTTTCGGAGCCGCGCGGCACCTCCCACGAGAGAGTTAGTTTCCCGAAGTAACCAATTTCGTATATAGTTGCCTGGGGCAAACAAAAGAGGGGTGTCCACCATGTCAGTTGAATCCAACGCTGCAGCCAAACTCGTCTACCAGATCTTCGACCTCCAGCGCGCGGTCCGCTGCGTTGCCGCCGCCAGCCTGCGCGGGCAGGACACCGGAGTGGCGCTGCAGGGCGTTCTGCGCTTTGTGGGGGAGGGCGAATCCCGGGCCACGCATCTTGCCGAGCGGCTCGGCGTCAGCGCCCCGGTCCTCAGCCGGCACATCGCCGACCTCGAAGAGCACGGCTATGTGGTCCGCCGGCCGGACCCGGAAGACGGCCGCGCGCAGCTGATCGCCCTGTCCGCCGCCGGCACGGAGAAGCTGCGTGTCATCGAGGACCAGCGGACGGCCACCATCCAGGACCTGCTGCGGGACTGGAGCCAGGACGACGTCGAACTGACGGCGCGCACCCTCGAAAAACTTGCTGAGTCCCTCAGGACCTCAGCCCGGGCAACGACGGCCGGACCCACGAATACGACCGAAATTGTTGAGGAGTAGATATATGGCTAGCCACGCCGCCGCCACAGGGCCGTCCCCGGCCCCGTCCGACCTTGCGCAGGGGGCATCCCGCGCATCCCAGACCGCCGCAGAACCTGTGGCGATGACCCACCGCCAGATCATGGAGGCGCTCACCGGGCTGCTGGCGGCGTTCTTCACCGCCATCCTGAGCAGCACGATCGTCGCCAACGCGCTGCCCACCATCATGTCCGAGCTCAAGGGCACCCAGACGGACTTCGCCTGGGTGATCACCGCCGCGCTCCTGGCCAACGCGGCAACCACCCCGATCTGGGGCAAGCTCGCGGACCTCTTCAACAAGAAGGTCCTCGTCCAGCTGAGCATCGTGATCTTCGTGGCCGGCTCCGTCATGGCCGGCCTGTCCGAGACCATCCCGCTGCTGCTGACCGCCCGTGTCATCCAGGGCATCGCCATGGGCGGGCTCACCGCCCTTGCCCAGGCCATCATCGGCTCCATGATCCCGCCGCGTGACCGTGGAAAGTACTCCGGCTACATGGGCGGCGTCATGGCCGTGGGCACGGCAGGCGGCCCGCTGCTTGGCGGCTTCATTGTCGACAGCCCGCTGGGGTGGCGCTGGACCTTCTTCGTCTGCGTCCCGCTCGCGGTGGTCGCGCTCATCCTGCTGCAGGTCACCCTTAAGATCCAGCACGTCAAGCGCCCCGCCAAGATTGACTGGCTCGGCTCCATCCTGTTGACCTCCGGCGTCAGCCTGCTGCTCATCTGGGTCTCCTTCGCCGGCAACCCCGACTACTACGACTGGTGGTCGTGGCAGACGGTGGCCATGGTGGGCGGCGGCGTCCTGCTCCTGGGCCTGCTGGTGCTGGTGGAATCCCGCGTAGCCCAGCCGATCATCCCGCTCAAGATCATCTCGGAGCGGACCACCGCCCTCGCGATCCTCGCCTCGGTGGCCGTCGGCGTGGGCATGTTCGGCTCCTCGACCTTCCTTGGCCAGTACTTCCAGGTGGCACGCGGCGCCACCCCCACCGAGGCCGGGCTGCTCACGCTGCCCATGATCGCCGGCAACCTGATCGGGTCGGTTGCCTCCGGCATGCTGATCAGCCGCACCGGTAAGTGGAAGCGGTACCTCGTGGCCGGCGCCATCTTGCTGATCGGCGGCCTGGGCCTGGCCGGCAGCATGGACCACACCACTGACCTGTGGCTGACCGGCATCTACACCGCCATCCTCGGCGTCGGCCTGGGCCTGCTGATGCAGAACCTCGTCCTCGCCGTCCAGAACACCGTCCAGGCCAAGGACATCGGCACGGCCAGTGCCTCTGTTGCCTTCTTCCGGTCCGTCGGCGGGGCGATCGGCGTCTCGGTCCTCGGCGCCGTGCTGGGCAATCGGGTCAAGGAGCTCGTCGTGGAGGGGCTCGCGTCCGGCGGGATCCAGGTTCCCGCCGGGTCCGCGGGGGCCAGCATGGACCTCAAGGACATGCCGGCACCGATCCGCGACATCATGCGCGCCGCCTACGGTGACGCGATCGCCGAGGTCTTCCTGATCTCTGCAGTTGTCGGCCTCGTGGCGCTGGTGGCCATCCTGTTCATCAAGGAACGCCCGCTGCGCCGCACCGTCGACGTCCGGCCGGAACCCGCCGAACTCGCAGCGGACGCCCCGGATCTCGCTATGGCCGGTGCCGCGGCGACAACGCCGGGCAACACACGTAACACCGGGAACGCCAGGACCGACGCCGCCGTGGCAGCTCCGTCCGCCGGCGGAACCGGCATCGTGGACCTGGACCGGGAATTCATCGAGGTGCTCAGCCGGGAGCGCGCCGAATCCCGCTTCCCCGACGCCGCCCGCCAGCGGACCCGGACCTTGGTGGCCGAGAACCGGCCCGAGGCCGCCGACGTCGTACCTGTGATGCTCCAGACCCAGCAGCTGCTTGCGGAGCAGCAGCTGCTGCTGGCGGACGCGCTGCGCGCCGTGCACGAGCAGGCCGCCGAGCAGCGTGCCACCGCCGCCGAACAGGCCCGGGTTGCCGAGGAACTCACGGCACTGCGCCGGCAGCTCGCCAAACAGCGCAAGATGCAGCGCGCGGCTGCCGACTACATCGCCACCCACGGCCGGCACCGCACCGAGTAGCGCCGGCTCGCAGCACCGGACCGCAGAGGCCCCGCGGCCGCCCCCAGGGGCGGCAGCGGGGCCCTTCGCGCGGCAAGACGGTTGCGTGCGAGGCCGCGGCAGCCGCTAAACCACACCGTTTGGATGATCTTCAGTGTCCCGTGTTCCGCCCGGGCAGGGGATTTCGTAGAGTCGGGTGGCTAAGGCTGTCGGCCCCAACGGATAGTCTTCAATCAGCTTTTCAACTCACTTCATTTCCGGTCTTCGTATCGTCCGGCCTTCCCAAAGGACTCGTGGGCATGCTCGTTACCCTCATGCGGCGCTATTCCAAGCCGTATCTGCCATACGTCGCGGCTGTGGTCATCTTCCAGCTGGCCTCGACCATCGCGGCTCTGTACCTGCCCAGCCTCAATGCCCAGATCATCGACGAGGGCGTCTCCCGCGGCGACACGGACTACATTTGGCGGACCGGCGGCGTCATGCTCGGCGTCGCCCTGATCCAGGTGGCCACCGCGATCGCCGGCGTCTACTTCGGCTCGAAGGCGGCGATGGCGTTCGGCCGGGACCTGCGCCGCGGCGTGTTCCGCAAGGTGAGCAGCTTCTCGGCGCGCGACGTCAACGTCTTCGGCGCCCCCACCCTGATCACCCGGGGCACCAACGATGTGCAGCAGGTCCAGATGCTCATGCTCATGGCGCTGAACTTCATGGTGGCCACGCCCATCATGTGCATCGGCGGGATCTTCATGGCCCTGCGCGAGGACCTCAACCTGTCCTGGCTCGTCTGGGTGTCCGTGCCCCTGCTCGTGGTCGTGGTGGGCTACCTTGTGGTCCGCCTGATGCCACTCTTCCGTTCCATGCAGGAGAAGATCGACCGGCTCAACGGTGTCCTCCGCGAGCAGATCATCGGCATCCGGGTGGTCCGGGCGTTCGTGCGCGAACCCCACGAGGCCGAGCGCTTCGGGGCGGCCAACAAGGACCTCACCGACGTCTCGCTGAAAATCGGTTCCCTGTTTGTGCTGATGTTCCCCGCCATCGGCATGATCCTGCACATCTCCACGGCCGCCGTGCTCTGGTTCGGTGGCCAGCGCGTCGACGCCGGCGAGATGCAGGTCGGTTCGCTGACGGCCTTCCTCCAGTACCTCCTGCAGATCCTCATGGCCGTCATGATGGGCACCTTCATGGCCATGATGATTCCCCGCGCCTCGGTCTGCGCCGACCGGATCGGTGAAGTGCTCGACGTCGAACCCTCCATCCATGAGGCGCTCACCCCGGTGACGCCGGCGGCCAAGGCCGGTCGAGTTGAATTCCGCAACGTGACCTTCGCTTACCCCGGTGCCGAGGCGCCCGTGCTCAGTAACATCAGCTTTACGGCCGAGCCCGGACAGACGGTGGCGATCATCGGCTCCACGGGAGCCGGCAAATCCAGCCTGCTGGCCCTGCTCCCGCGGCTCTACGACGCCGAGTCGGGCGAGGTCCTGCTCGACGGCGTCCCCGTCACCCAGCTGGACCGGGCCGAGATCACGCAGCGCGTGGCCATGGTGCCGCAACGGCCCTACCTGTTCTCCGGAACCATTGAGCACAACCTGCGCTTTGGCAAGCCCGAGGCCACGGACTCGGACCTGTGGGAGGCGCTGACGGTCGCCCAGGCCGCGGACTTCGTGCGCGAAAAGAAGGGCGGCCTCGCAGCGCGGATCGCCCAGGGCGGCACCAACGTCTCCGGCGGCCAGCGGCAGCGGCTGTGCATCGCCCGCGCCCTCGTCACCGAACCCAAGGTCTTCTTGTTCGACGACTCGTTCTCGGCCCTCGACGTCGCCACCGATGCCAGGCTCCGCCGGGCGCTCAAGGCCAAGACGGCCGATGCCACGGTGATCATTGTCGGCCAGCGCGTCTCCACCATCGCCGATGCGGACCAGATCCTCGTGCTCGACAACGGCAGGATCGTGGACCGCGGAACACATGAGGAACTGTTGGAAAGCTCCAGCACCTACCAGGAAATCGTCGAATCCCAGCTGAGCGCGGAGGCAGTGGCATGAGCACCAACGAGAAAGTCTCCACCACTTCGGCCACCGCAGCCGACCAGGCCGCAGCCGGGACGGACGCAACCGACCTGATCGAGGATGACTTCCTCGAGGAGGAGTACACGCCCGGCGAGGCCGACGGCGGCATGTTCGGCGCCGTGCCGGCCAAGAAGGCCCAGCACTTCTGGCCTTCGGCCAATCGGCTCATGGGGCTGCTGAAACCCGAGCGCGCCGGCATCATCGCCGTGCTCGCCATGGTGACGGTCGCCGTCGTCCTCAACGTCATTGCCCCGAGGATCCTGGGCCAGGCGATGGACGTGATCTTCGCCGGAGTGGTCGGCAAGCAGCTCCCGGCCGGGGCCACCAAGGAGCAGTTCATCGAGGGACTGCGCTCCCAGGGCCAGGACAACTTCGCCGACATGCTCTCGAAGATGGACGTCGTGCCGGGCGCGGGCATCGATTTCCAGGAGCTCGCGTTCCTCATCAGCGTGGTGCTGGTGATGTACTTCGTCGCCAACATCTTCCTGTGGCTCCAGGGCTATGTCCTCAACGTGCTGGTCATGCGCGTGGTCCGCACGCTGCGCGATGACACCGAGAAGAAACTCAACAAGTTGCCGCTGAACTACTTCGATACCCGCCAGCGCGGCGACATCCTCTCCCGCGTCACGAACGACGTCGACAACATCCAGCAGGCGCTCCAGCAGGCCTTCGCCCAGCTCGTGAACTCGGCCCTGACGGTCATCGGGATCGTGATCATGATGTTCATCGTGTCCTGGCAGCTGGCCCTGATCGCGCTCGTCGCCCTGCCGCTCTCCGGGGTGGCCGCCGGCATCATTGGCGCCCGCAGCCAGAAGCTCTTCGCCGCCCAGTGGAAGAACACCGGGGAGCTCAACGGCCAGATCGAGGAATCGTTCTCCGGCCACGACCTCGTCCGCGTGTTCGGCCGCGACGCCGACATGCTGGCCCGCTTCGACGAGCGCAACGAGGAACTCTACAAGGCCAGCTTCGGGGCCCAGTTCGTTTCCGGCATGATCATGCCGGTCATGCAGTTTGTCTCCTACCTCAGCTATGTGGGGATCGCCGTCGTCGGTGGGCTGCGGGTGGCCTCGGGCAGCATGAGCCTGGGCGACGCCACGGCGTTCATCCAGTACTCGCGCGAATTCACCCAGCCGCTGGGCCAGATGGCCGGCATGGCCAACATGCTGCAGTCCGGTGTCGCCTCCGCCGAGCGCGTCTTTGAATTCCTCGACGCCGACGAACAGGACGCCGAGACCGTCACCGAGCACCTCCCGGCCAAGACCGACGGACATGTCGAGTTCAAGCACGTCACCTTCAGCTACACGCCGGACAAGCCGCTGATCGAGGACCTGTCCTTCACGGCCGAGCCCGGTCACACGGTCGCGATCGTGGGACCGACCGGGGCGGGCAAGACCACCCTCGTTAACCTCGTGATGCGCTTCTACGAACTCAACGCCGGCAGCATCACCTTGGACGGCGTGGACATCACCCGGCTGAGCCATTCGGAGCTGCGTGCCAAGGTCGGCATGGTGCTGCAGGACGCCTGGCTGTTCGGCGGAACCATCTACGAGAACATCCGCTACGGCAAGCTGGACGCCACCGAAGAGCAGATCATGGCGGCGGCCAAGGCCACGTTCGTGGACCGCTTCGTCCGGGCGCTGCCAGACGGCTACAACACGGTGATCGACGAAGAGGGCAACAACGTCAGTGCCGGCGAAAAGCAGCTGATCACCATCGCCCGGGCCTTTGTGGCGAACCCGTCGCTGCTGATCCTGGACGAGGCCACGAGTTCCGTGGATACCCGCACCGAAGCCCTGGTCCAGAAGGCCATGGCGGCGCTGCGGACGGAACGCACCAGCTTCGTCATCGCCCACCGCCTCTCCACCATCCGGGACGCGGACACCATCCTTGTCATGGAGGACGGGCAGATCGTCGAGCAGGGTCGGCACGCCCAACTGCTGGCCCTGCAGGGCGCGTACTACCGGCTGTACATGTCCCAGTTCGCCGGCGAGGACGCGGACGCCGCCTTGGCGGATTCCGCGGAGAACGCGACGGCGGTGCACAGCTGAGCGCCGCGGACCCCGCCGGGCAGGGCACAGCCGCCGGGAACGGCCCCGCGGGGGACGGCCCCGCTAGGGAGAACACAGCCACGGAGCCGCGGCGCCTCGAGGTGCAGGTGCCGATGCGCTGGAGCGACATGGATGCCTACGGGCATATCAACAACGTGCAGATTGTCCGGATCCTCGAAGAAGCACGGATCGCGGCGTTCGGCCCGCCCCGGGGTCCCGGGCTGCCGGGAACCGAACCCCTGGTACCGCTCTTCAATGAAATTCCGGAAGGGACGCTGGCACTCGTGGTCGAGCACAAGATCAGGTACGTCAAGACCCTTGAATACCGGAACGTGCCCGCCGTGGTCCAGCTGTGGATCGGGGCGGTTAAGGGCGCCAGCTTCGACATCCACTACCTGGTGCAGGATCCCGTCACGCGGGAGGACTGCGTCCGGGCCACAAGCCATCTTGCCTTCTTGGACGAGGCAACCGGCCGGGTGCTGCGGCTGACGCCGGAGCAGAAGGACCGGATGGCCCCCTACACCCGCGCCCACCCGGTCCAATAGCCTCTACCACGGTGCCGGTGGGGCTCCTAGAATGAACAACTCCGACGCTTAAAGGAGGCGTGGTCGTTGTGAACATGCACCAGAACATCCACAAGCAGCATTCCCGCAAGAAGAAGTGGAACGAACTCTCGCCGATGGCACGGTTCGGAACCATCTCCGCTGGCATCGTCCAACTCTCGCTGCTGGTCGCGGCCCAGACGGACATCAGCCGACGCCCGGCTGCGCAGATCCGCGGCAGCAAGGCCATGTGGCGGCTTGCCACCCTGGTGAATTTCATCGGTCCGGCCACGTATTTCACCTTCGGCGTGAAGCGCCGGCCCGGCGCGAATTCGGGTCTGCTGCCCGCCCGACCATAATCTACTGGCCGGTAGTTTAGGGGCCGGCGTTAAATGGGCGCGTTCAGTTTAAGCCTGTAAATTGAACGTATGACCCCAACCAAGAAGCCTGCCCTGCACCGCGCCCTCGGTATCTCCAAGGAGATTGAAGACGCGGCGTGGTTTGTGCTGGGCCCGGGGTTGCTCGGCAAGGCGTCCCCCCTGGACGGCCGAACCAAAACTTGGTCCGTCCAGGCTGCCGCAGAGTTGCTGGAACGCCTCGAACGGGGCGTTCCAGATCCCAAGGCGCCGATGATGACCAACCTGCGCCAGAACCTGGAAGACGCCACCCGCGGGGCGAAGCAACTGGCCGTGGAGCTGCTCTTCCTCCAGTCCTTGCCGCTGGCCCACGAGGTCAAGTCGCTGAAGGTCAAGCGGGCGCGCGTCGCCGAGGCGGCGTCGTGGCTGGAGCCTGCGCTGGAGCTCCCCGACGAGCTTTACGCGGGCATGACGGACCACGGCGTGATCCGGGACCGCACCGCGGAATTCAACTGGACCATCTGGGACCACCTGAAATGGCTTTGCCGCTTCGTGCAGCACGTCGCACAGCGGCCGGCCCACGTCGTCCAGGCCGCGGTCAAGGATCCGCTGGCCTTCCACCGGCTGGTCGCCGGGACCCCGGATGACCAGCCGGCCATCCGCCGCAGCATTGAGTTCCTGGTCTGGCCCAGCTACTTCGAACCCGTGGTGGCCGATGTCGAGCGGCAGGAGATCCGCGACGCTTTCGCTTCCCTGGTGGGCGGGGCCAAGGGGGACAGCGACGAGGACATTTCGGCGGACATCCACCGGATCCGCCTGCACCTGGACCAGCAGGCCGGGCAGCGGATCGACTGGTATTCACGCCAGCTGGTGAGCCAGTGGCGGAAGGTCGGCGACCCCGGCCGCCGCGCCTGGCTCTTGCGCACCCACCACGACAACGCTGAGCTGCTGGGGGAGTGGCGGGACGAGGAAGCGGTGACGCTCGACGTCGAGCACCTCCGCCTGCTGGACCCCGGCGTTACCGCGGGGCTGGTCCAGAACGCGGTTGACGAAGACTACAAGCACCTCGGCTATGTGGAGCGTGAGGACACCAAGACTGCAGTCTTCGCCTTCCTGACCGTCATGAAGCCGGGCGACCTTGCGCTCTACCAGAGCTCGGGCAAGGTCCGGATCGGCGTGGTCCTCGGCGAACCTGAGCATGCCAAAGACAACCGCCAGCTCCGCCGCAAGGTCCGCTGGTTCGATGAGGAACATGACGCCACGGGGCTGCCCCGCCATGTGCAGCGCCAGCTGACCACTTCCGGCAACATCGTGGACATCACCCGCGTGATCCAGGCGCTTGAGGCGCTGCTGCCGGCTGAAGCGGAAGCCGAGGACGGCGACGGCGACGCGCCGGATGCCGCCGTTGAACCGGTCTGTGACGGGTTCCGGCCGCTGACTCAGGAGTTCGCCGCGTCCCTGCACATGGACCTGGAGCCGCTGCAGGAAATCGCCGAACTCCTCGAGGAGAACCGGCAGCTGGTGCTCTACGGTCCGCCGGGCACGGGCAAGACGTACCTCGCCAAACACCTCGCCGCCGAGCTCGCCGGCGACACCACGGACGAGCGGGTCAAGCTGGTCCAATTCCATCCGTCGTACGCCTATGAAGATTTCTTCGAGGGCTTCCGCCCGGACAAGACGGACGAGGGCCAGGTGTCCTTCAAGCTCGTGGCGGGCCCGCTGCGCCGGCTCGCCGAGGAAGCAGCCAAGCCCGGCAACGAGAGCAAACCGTACTTCCTGATCATCGACGAGATGAACCGGGCCAACCTCGCCAAGGTGTTCGGCGAGCTGTACTTCCTGCTCGAATACCGCGACGACCGCATCTACCTGCAATACAGCCCCAACGAGCCCTTCACCCTGCCGGACAACCTGTACATCATCGGCACCATGAACACCGCGGACCGTTCCATCGCGATGATGGACGCGGCCATCCGGCGGCGCTTCTCCTTCATCGAGCTGCACCCGAAGACGGAACCCGTGAAGGGCTCGCTGCTGCGATTCCTCGAGGCCCGCGACCTGGACACGACGCCCGCCCTGCTGCTTGACGCTTTGAACGACGCGATTGATGAATGGGACCGCGACCTCATGATCGGGCCCTCCTACTTCATGAAGAAGTCCGCGCAGACGCCCAAGGGCCTGCGCAGAATCTGGAAGTACGAGCTCATGCCGCTGCTGGAGGAGCACTACCACGGCCAGCTCAACCGCGCCCAGCTCGAGGAACGGTTCGGACTGGAACAACTCCTGGGCCGCCTGGCGCATGCCTAGGCTGGCCGGGGACGCCGTAGCGCTGGACCGCAATGCCTCGGACCGCGGTGTTGACCGCGATGCGCAGGACCGCAAGGCCTCGGACCGCGGGACGGCCGGCCGCGGTTCATCCGGACCCGGTTCATCCGGACGCGGCGGCGCCGCGGAGACCTGCCGGCACATTGTCCTCGACGAACTCTCCGTCGGCGTCGTGGAGCGGCTTGATCCGGACACTGCCGCCTACGTCAACGCCAGTGGCCTGGCGAAGGCCTCGCCGATGGGCATGGGACTGTACCGGATCGAACCGGTGGGGACCGTCGGGTCGGTGCGCACCCCCGCCGTGCAGCTGGAGGTGCGGCCGAAGGGTCGGCTCGGGCTGAGCCGTTTGCTGTTCCTGCTCGGCTACGCGGGGGATCAAGGGTTCCGGGACGATTCTGTCGCCGCGGTGGAGCACGCGGACCTTTGGAGCGCCCTGGCCGAATCCCTGGCGCAGCTCGCGGACCGGGCGCTGAGTCGCGGCGTGCTGCAGGGGTATCTCATAGTGGAAGAATCCCTCCGGACCGTCAAGGGCCGGATCCGGATGTCGGACCAGATTTCCCGCCGTCCGGGCATGCTGGTCCCGCTGGAAGTCTCCTATGACGAGTTCACCGAGGACATCGCGGAGAACCGGATTCTGCGCGCCGCGCTGGAACGGATGTCCCAGGTGCCGCGGGTGCGGCCGGAGGTCCTGAGCCGCCTGCGCCAGCTCAAGGGAAAGCTCGACGCCGTGACGCGCCTTCAGTCCGGCGCGCCGCTGCCGCAGTGGCGGCCCAGCCGGATGAACACCCGCTACCACGCCGCTCTCCGGCTCGCCGAACTGATCCTGCGGAACGCCTCGGCGGAGGCCGGCGACGGCAAGCAGCAGTCGGCGTCGTTCGTGGTGGACATGGCCAAGGTGTTCGAGGACTTCGTGGGAACGGCCCTGCGCGAAGCCATGGCCGCCTACCCCGGAGAAATGCGGTTGCGTTACAACGCACTGCTGAACGAGGCCGTCCGCGACTCGGACCGCATTGTGGTGCAGCCCGGTGCCGTCCACTTCCTCGGCGGCCGGCCCGTGATGGTTTACGACGCCAAGTACAAGGCCGCGGCCGACGTCGGCGCGTCCCTCTCCGGCGACCACTACCGGATGCTGGCCTACTGCACATCCTTGCGGGTGCCGACGGCGTGGATCGTTTACCCGGGAGCCGGGGAAATCAAGCTGCGCCGAATTCTCAATACCGACATCGACATTGTCGAGTTCCCGCTCGATCTGTCGCTGCCGCCGTCGGAAATCCTGGCCGCCGTGGCGGATCTTGCCCAGCAGTCCTGGGGCGAAGTGCTCCGGCAGGCCAGTATCGACAGGTCCGCCGGCTAGGCGGATTCCTCCTGGTCGGCCACTGTCCGCAAATGTTCCAGGAGCGCCTTTTCCGGCTGGCCCGGGTTGTTGGCGACGTGCCACTGGAGTTTCTCCCGCACGTCGGCTTCTTCCGGGTTGGTGCCAGCCAGAACCTCATCAATGATCGAGGCCGCCTGCCGGCGCAGCGGCTCCAGATCCGGGTTCGCTCCGCGGAACTGGCGGGGCCTGAGGCCGCGGAGTCTCGGGTGGCCGACGCGACGGAACGGCAGAACTGTGGGATCTGAAACTGCGGGGCTGGAATCTGTGGGATTGGAATCTGTTGGCGCAACAGCCGTTTCGGGCTGGTCGTTGGACATCAGCAAGTGCGGCATCGTGCGCTCTCCCGTGTTTGCAGTACGCGTTGGTACTGACCGAATAATGCCTATCGCCCCCGGAGTCGAATATTAGCGGAGGCCGTTCAGCTTGCACCGGAGGTGGGCCGCGCGACACGCGGGACGTTGCTGCTCGGCAAAGGTCCTCAGGAGGGCTCGTCCCGGGCCGGGCCTTGGCGGAAGGGGCCCTGCAGGAGACGGCCTTGAAGGAAAGCATCGAGGCGGACCTCCAACGCCGATCGATCCTTCAGCTCGCACTCCCACACGGTGAGGACTTCCCAGCCATCGCGTTCGAGCTGAAGCCGCTGGGCGGCGTCGCGGTTCCGGGTGCGCGTGCGCTTGGTTTCCCAGAACTCGGCGTTTGCCTGGGGTGCGTGCTGGCCCACCCGGCAGTCGTGGAAATGCCAGAAGCAGCCGTTGACGAAGATGACCTTGTGCCGGCCGGCGAAGACGAGATCAGGGTTGCCCGGAAGTTTGCCGCCGGCCGCGGTGCCGTGCAGGCGGTAGCGGTACCCCTTCGCGTGCAGCAGCCTGCGGACCAGCATTTCCGGCTTGGTGTTCTTGCCCCGGATCCGGGACATGTTCCAGCTGCGCCGCTCCGGAGTCAGCTTGTCCGCCATCATTTAAGTCTAGGCGGGTGCAAGGTCTAGGCGCCGGCCGGCACGTAGCCGGACCGGCGGGGCCGGGCCGGCGGGGTCTGGGGTCTGGGGCGGGGGCGGCGGGCCGGGCCTCGCCGTCGGGCGCTAGATTTCCCTCTCCGGGTGTTCGCCGAATTGGAAGTGGCGGCCGCTGAGCGACGTCGGCGTAATTTCCACGTAGAAGTCCTTCAACGTTGGAACCCACGGTTTCAGCCCGAGGGCCTCGGCCTCGGCGACATCGGCTGATTGGTCGAGGACGCGCGCAGTGCCGCGCAGGACTACTGACCATGCTTCCTCGGACAGGATGCCGTCCGTTTCGAAGAGCACCTTCGAATTGATGGTGAGCTCGGCCAGCTTGTTTCCCGGTGCGGTGCGAAGAAACAACTTCCGGCCGCCGACCGCGTAGTTCACCGGGAAGATGTCGGGTTCGCCGGCCACCGTGACCACGAGCCTGCCGTGTTTGGTGCCCTCAATCAATGCCCAGGCTTGATCGTCGTCCAGTTTGAGAATCGGATTGCCGTCTTCGTGTTCGAACATCATGGGTTCATTGTTCTGTCCTCCCGAGTGAAATGGCTAGGGGCTAAAGGACTGGCAAGGGACTGCCGGGGTGGTCTGCCGGGGGGTCTGCCGGTATGCGGGGCGGGCACATGATGCCTGTGGATAATTTTGACCGGCAAAATGTGATCTCGGTTACCCTTAAGCCACAAATTGGCTTCAATCGTCTTGATTTTCTATCGGGGGAGTAGCTGACCATGACAACGCGCACTTCGCTTTCCGGTCCCTGTCGAGCCTGTGCGGTCGCCTTGCTGTCGATCTCCCTGATGTCGGTCACAGCGTGCAGCGGGGGTTCAACCCCGCCTCCCGGATCCCCACCTGCTGCTTCGCAAAACCCCGCCGGGTCGCCCACCCCGAGCGTAACTCCCACACCTACCGCCAGCTACAAGCCCGCCGACGCGACCGGCAAAGCGCAGAACGTGCCAGTGCCGGAGTTGCCGGAAGCTGCGAAGGCGGAGACGAAGGAAGGTGCTGTTGCCTTTGCGAAACATTGGTACACCCTGCTGAATTACGCGTATCAGACGGGGGAATTCCGGCTGATGGATGAGGTGACAGATTCATCCTGCAGGTTATGCGCGAAGGTGCGCTCGGGAATTGTGGAGTGGAACTCGGAAGGACGATGGATCGCGGGAGGGCTAATCCAAGCGAAGGGGGCCTATACCAACTTCGTCAAGACATCCCAGGGTACATACCAAGTGACCACACAGCTGGAGCAATCGGCAGGAGCCCTCTATCGAGCTGACTCAAGGGTCGAGAAGTCCGTGCCTGCCTCCCAAGTGCTCGCAGATATCATGATTCTCCGCTTCTCTGACGGTCGTTGGATGGCGATGGATGTTGACCGGATCGGTCCATGAATCGCCTCGCGCGTTCAGGACGACGACGGTGGGGTTTCGGGATTATGTTCGCCGCTGTCATGTCTTTTTCGCTAGCCGTTAGCCCTTCGGCCAATGCCGGGGCATCCGACGTTTTCTGGAACGAGACGGGCGTGGGTGTGTGGAGGTATGATGCGACGTTCGGGGTTTGGGTGGACGCACCCGGGACTGTTCCGGAGAGCCCATTCCAATACAGGTTCGACTATCTGTGCCTGATAGATAACAACAACAACTTCGATCTTCCGTGTCTATCGGCGACGGCAGAGTGTAACGCTGGCGAAAACGGCCGCCCCGTTAGATGGTGGTGGAAGTTGGTTGTTGCGGGACCCAATGATTGGAGCCGCATCTCGCCTGACCGGTGTGTCTATCTCGAGAAACCCGTAGACGTGCTGGGCCAGATTGCCGCCCAGATTCAGACCAAATTTCGGCAACTACCAATCAATGCCGGCCGCAACGTCATACAGCCGAGCCCACACACTCTCAGGGGTGCCGAGACAAATTTCTACGCGGAAGCCGTCGAGCAAACTTTTGCCGTCAACATGCTGGGGCAAGACGTCTCCATCACCGCCAAGCCCGTACAGTACGCCTGGAGCTATGGCGACGGCACCTCGCTCGGCCCGCAAACGGTGGCCGGCGGACCGCTTCCGCAGGACCGCTGGGGCGAGAAGACCCTGACGAGTCACGTGTACACCCAGACCGGCGACTTCCCGGTGGTTCTGACCACCCACTTCCAGGGAACCTACTCCGTGAATGGCGGCCCGCCGCTGCCCATCCCCGGCCAAGGACAATTCAGCTCGCCGCCGCAGACGGTCAGTGTCTGGCGGACGATCACAAGGAACTACGCAGACACGTGCCTGCAGGATCCCCAAGGCCAAGGCTGCCCCGGCGTCGCCCCACCTCCTAGCCCGTAGCTAGGCTCGCAGCTCCCGGTCCACCCGTTCCATCCGGGCATTCACGAGCTGGCAACGCGGGTCGTCCGGCCCCATCAGCGCAGCCACGGCAGCCGCAGTCGCCGTATCGAAGGACCCCATGTCGCTCGTGCACCACTGCAGCATCAGCCGGGCATCACCGCTTGACCGTACGGACGCTCCCACGGCTGTGTTGAGCTCGTCGCGCATGAACCCGATCGCCAGATTGACCGAACGGGGGAGCAGTTTTGCCGGGTACGCCGCGAACGCCTCGGCAACCCGACCGTCCCGCAGATGACGCGCCACGACGGAAGCGTCCGTCACGACGTTGACGGTTGACGAGAACCGGTAGGGGTTCGCTTCCAGGACATCGCCCAGAATGGCGCGGATCCGGTGTATCTCGGTCCGGATCGCCGCGCCGGTGCCCGCATCGCCATGGATCTCATACGCCAATTCTTCGGCACTCCAGCCCTGGTCACGCGAGGCCAGCAGGGCCAGGATCTCGGCGCGGCGCACCGTCAGCGGACGGCTGATGCCGCCGTCGACCGCCGCGGATGGCGCGTCCCCCAAGAGCCGCAGCATGAGCTGTGACCGGGCGCCGCCGTCGCGCGCCGTCCGCTCGCCACCCCGTGCCCGCTGCCCCGAGCGCCCGGCGCCGCCGTCGGGAAACGGGGCCGATTTCAGAAGTTCCTCTGCGAGCCGCACTCCGCAACGCACCAGCCGCAGGCTGTCCGGCGTGACCGATTCGAACGGGCCGGAGACGTCCAGGACGCCGACGACGTCGCCGGTCAGAGGGTCCCGAATGGGGGATGCGGTGCAAGCCCAGTCATGGTGGGTCCGCACGAGGTGCTCGGCCGAGAAGAGTTGCGCCGGGCCGCCGGTCACCAAGGCCTCGCTGATGGCGTTGGTGCCCACCCCTGATTCGGACCAGTCGGCGCCCTCCACGAACTCCAGCGAGTCCGCGAGCCGCAAGGCCTGCTTGCTGCCGACGCGCC
The DNA here is from genome assembly GCF_056405215.1 of Arthrobacter sp. P1_H7. Classification (NCBI taxonomy): domain Bacteria; kingdom Bacillati; phylum Actinomycetota; class Actinomycetes; order Micrococcales; family Micrococcaceae; genus Arthrobacter; species Arthrobacter sp. P1_H7. Next base: position 114,226 of record NZ_JBFUCO010000009.1, read on the forward strand.
ACAGCACTTCGCCCTCGTGGTCGGTCACGATCAGCAGATGGCGCCCGGTCACGGTCTCATCGGCCAGAAGCTGTGACAGCGCAGGCATCACCGCAGCCAGCCGATGGCCGGCGCTGAGGGATCGGGCCTCGGAGACTTCATGCCGGTGCAGCGGCCGGTGCTGGTCCGGATTGATGCCCAGCGCCAGGGAACGCTGCCAGGACTTGATAAGCGACGGCGAGAGGTGCGGATCCGGAGTGCCCGAAATGGTGGTCTCGTGCGCCGCCCGGAGGATTCGGGCATACTCCGCCGGCGCGGAAAACCTGAGGTCCGAGGGATGCGTGATGGGACCGTTGCCCTGCCGCATGCTCATTCTCTCAACTCGCCCTCGAATCGTCGCACCAGGCTGGGTCCCTGCCGCCGCCGGCCAACCTTCGCGCCCGCCGACAGCTTGAGAGCTCCGTGTAACCCGATTGTAACCCCCTGCGATTTTTACTTGTGATGCGGGTCACTGCATGGTCTACGCGCCACGCACCGGGAGCGGCCCACTGTCAGCAATGGAAAGAGGAATCATGCCTGAGACACCAAACGGCGTCGTCGGGGCGTGGTTGGCGCAGTTCGATGAGGCACTGCGCAGCCACAACACGGACGCCGCACTGGAACTTTTCGACGACGATTCGTACTGGCGCGACTTCGTCTCCTTCACCTGGAACCTCAAGACGCTGGAGGGCAAAGAGGACATCCGGCGCCTGCTCGAGGCGACCCTGAACGACGTGCAGCCCAGCAACTGGACCCTCGCCGAGGACGCCACCGGGGACGCCGCCAACGCCGAGGCCTGGGTGAACTTCGAGACCGCCCAGGCCCGGGGCTACGCCCATCTGCGCCTCCGGAATGGCAAATGCTGGACCCTTCTCACCACCATGCAGGAACTGAAGGGCTTTGAGGAAAGGAAGGGCTCCAACCGGGACAAGGGGGTCGCCCACGAGATCACCAAGGGCCGCAAATCCTGGCTGGAACTGAAGGAGGAGCAGGAGGCGCGGCTCGGCTACGAAGACCAGCCCTACACGGTCATCATCGGCGGCGGCCAGGGTGGGATCGGGTTGGGCGCGCGGCTGCGCAGGCTCGGAGTGCCCACCATCATCATCGAAAAGAACGAGCGCGCGGGTGACTCCTGGCGCAACCGCTACAAGTCCCTCCACCTGCACGATCCGGTCTGGTACGACCACCTGCCCTACATGAAGTTCCCCGACGACTGGCCGGTTTTCGCGGCCAAGGACAAGATCGGCGACTGGCTGGAAAACTACACACGGATCATGGAACTGAACTACTGGTCCAAGACCGAGTGCACCAGCGCCCGCTTCGACGAATCGTCCCAGGAGTGGGTGGTGGAGGTGATGCGCGACGGCGAACCTGTCACCCTGCGCCCGAGGCAGCTCGTCTTCGCCTTGGGTGTGTCGGGGTACCCGAGCGTCCCCACGTTCGACGGCGCCGAGTCCTTCCTGGGGGAGCAGTACCACTCGTCCAAGCACCCGGGCGGCGGCGACTGGACCGGCAAGAAGGCCGTGGTCATCGGCTCCAACAACTCGGCCCACGATATCTGCGCCGACCTCTGGGAACACGGGGCCGATGTCACCATGGTCCAGCGGTCCTCGACGCATATTGCCCGCAGTGAATCCCTCATGGACCTGGCCCTCGGCGGTCTGTACTCCGAAGAGGCCCTGGCCAACGGCGTCACCACGGAGAAGGCCGACCTGCTGTTCGCCTCGCTGCCGTACCGGATTCTGCCCGAAGCCCAGATCCCGGTCTATGCGGAGATGGCCCGCCGGGACGCGGACTTCTACTCCCAGCTCGAGGCTGCCGGCTTTGACCTGGACTTCGGCGTTGACGGGTCCGGCCTGTTCCTGAAATACCTGAGGCGCGGCTCCGGCTACTACATCGATGTCGGCGCTTCGCAGCTGATCATCGACGGCCGGGTCAAGCTGGCCAACGGCCAGGTCGGCAAGATCACCGGCAACTCCGTCGTGATGGCCAACGGAACGGAGCTGGATGCCGACGTCATTATTTACGCCACCGGCTATGGGTCGATGAACGGCTGGCTGGCTGATCTGGTCTCGCCCGAGGTGGCGGACGCCGTCGGCAAGTGCTGGGGGTTCGGATCGGAGACGCCCAAGGATCCGGGGCCGTGGGAGGGGGAACTGCGCAACATGTGGAAGCCCACCAACGTGGAGAACCTGTGGATCCATGGCGGCAACCTGCACCAGAGCCGGCACTATTCGAACTATCTTGCCCTGCAGCTCAAGGCAAGGATGGAAGGACTGCCGACGCCGGTCTTCGAGCTGCAGCCCACGCATCACGCACGCTAACCGCACGCGCTGACTCGCGCGGGTCGTGACAATCTCTGGCACGGCCACCAGACTGGGGCTACGGCCCCCTGTGAAAATCCAACTTTTATTCCGTGGATGCGCCTGACCGGGCGCATCCACGGTCCTGGACTGCGAAGGTGAAACACCATGAAAGCAGCACGATTCCACGCCCGCGAGGATCTCCGGATCGAAGACATTCAAGAGCCGGAGCTGCGGCCGGGAACGGTGAAGATCGCCGTGGCCTGGTGCGGTATCTGCGGCACCGACCTCCATGAATTCCTGGAAGGACCCATCTTCACCCCGCCGCCGGGCCACCCCMACGGGCTCACCCACGAGGCCGCCCCGGTCACCCTCGGCCACGAATTCTCCGGCACCGTCGAAGAACTGGGGGAAGGCGTCAGCGGTCTGGCCGTCGGAGACAACGTCGTGGTGGAGCCGTACTACGTCTGCAATGAATGCGGTCCCTGCCTCAGCGGCCACTACAACCTGTGCACCAAGTTGGGCTTCATCGGCCTGGCGGGCGGCGGTGGCGGCTTGAGCGAGAAGATCGTCGTCGACACCCGGTGGGTGCACCCCGTCGGCGACATCCCCCTGGACGAGGCCGCACTCATCGAACCCCTTGCGGTTGCCTATCACGCCGTCGGCCGGAGCGGCGTCAAAGCCGGGGACGTCGCCGTCGTCGGGGGTGCCGGGCCCATCGGCCTGCTCACCGCCGCGGTCCTCAAAGGCATCGGCGTCACCACGATCGTTACCGAGCTGTCGGCCGCCCGCAAAGACAAGGCGGCTTCCTCCGGGGTCGCGGATCACGTGCTCGACCCGAGTGCCGACGACGTCAAGGCGCGCGTGCTGGAACTGACCAGCGGTGCGGGGGCCAACGCGGCGTTTGAATGTGCCGGTGTGAATGCGGTGCTGGACACCATGCTCGACGTCGTGAGGCCCGCCGGCGTCGTCGTCAACGTCTCGATCTGGGGGCACCCGGCCACTGTCGACATGCAGAAAGTGGTGCTGAAGGAAATCGACCTGCGCGGCACCATCGCCTACTGCGGCGACCACGAAGCCGCCATCAGGCTCGTCCAGGAAGGAAAAGTCGACCTGAAACCCTTCATCACGGGGCGGATCGCCTTGGACGACTTGGTGGACAAGGGGTTCGACACACTGATCAACCACAACGACACCGCGGTGAAGATCATCGTCCACCCGTAGTGATCCGAGTCTCACCAGGGAATAGTTGCAGACGCCTCGCAGTTACCGCAGTGAACCCATTCACTGCGAAAGGAAATGCGCATGCTGTTTTCCCCGATGACCCTCGGCGAGCTGGAACTGCCCAACCGGCTCGTCATGGCGCCGCTGACCCGTCTCCGTTCCGGCCAGGAAGGGATCCCGGGGCCCTTGGTTGCTGAGCACTACCGCCAGCGCGCCTCGCTCGGCCTGATCGTCAGCGAGGGCACCTACCCGAGCCCGGCCGGGCGCTCGTACCCGGGCCAGCCAGGCCTGGTGACCCCGGACCAGATTGCCGGCTGGAAGAAGGTCACGGAAGCCGTTCACGCCGAAGGCGGCCGGATCTTCGCGCAGATCATGCATGGTGGCCGGGTTTCGCACGAGGACATCACCGGCGGCCACCAAGTGGTTGCGCCGAGCGCCATCGCCGTCGAGGCAGAGACCCGCACGTCCAAGGGCAAGCAGGCGCACCCCGTGCCGCACGCCCTGACCACCGACGAACTGCCCGGCATCCTCCAGGAATTTGTCCAGGGATCGCTAAACGCGATCGAGGCAGGGTTCGACGGCGTGGAGCTGCACTCCGCCAACGGTTACCTGCTGCACGAATTCCTGGCGCCGTCATCGAACCAGCGTGACGACCTCTACGGCGGCTCCCCGGAGAACCGGGCGCGCTTCGTGATCGAGGTTGTGAAGGCTGTGGTTGAGGCCGTGGGCGCCGATCGCGTCGGCATCCGGATCTCACCGGAGCACAACGTCCAGGGCGCTCTTGAGTTGGATGCGGCCGATGCCCAGGAGACGTACGGCCGGCTGGTCGATGGCCTGGCTCCCCTCAACCTGGCCTACCTCAGCATCCTTCACAAGGAGCCCACGAGTTCGCTGGTCCAGGACCTCCGCGCGCGCTTCGGCGGAACCTTCCTCGTCAACACCGGCTTTGGCGTCATCACGACTCGAGATGAGGCAGTGGCGCTCGTGGCAGACGGTCACGCCGATGCCGTTGTCGTCGGGCGCCCGGCCATCGCGAACCCGGACCTCGCCCGCCGATGGCGCGAAGGCCTGCCCGTCAACGAGCCCGACCCCTCGACGTTCTACGCCGACGGCGCCACGGGCTACACGGACTACCCGGCCTACCAGAACTAGGGCAGACTGCGGGCGCGGCGCCGAGTCGCAGCGCCGCCGCGCAGCGCACGCTCGGCTGGACATGCTCAGCCGCAGTCACGATCAGTGGGCAGAATGCCATTCTGCCCACTGATCGCATTTAACAATGAGCATGTCCCTCGCAGTGCAGGTCCGAGACGGAACATGCTCCGCGGTGACATGTGTGGCTGGGCATGTCCCATTCCGCGTTCCCAGACCACCGGACATGTCCGGTCGCAGCCACGGGACATGTCCGGTCGCAGCCACGGCCAGTGGGCAGAATGCCATTCTGCCCACTGATCGCGCTCAACAATGAGCATGTCGCTCGCTGGTTTGGCCGAAGGCTGGACATGTCCCTCGCTGGAGTGTGCGGGTGGGCATGTCCCGTCCTGCATAGCGGGGCCACCGGACAGGTTCTCTGGAAGAATTGGCCACTGGACATGTCCCGTGGCTGGCGCCGGGATTGGGCATGTCCCCCTGGGCCCATGACGCGCAGCGAGGGGCATGCCCAATGGTGGGGCGGCAAATGGGCATGTCCCGGAGGGGATCTCGCCACGCCCGGTCCTATAGGATCTGAAGATGCAATTAGCTTCCACCGGCAGCCACTCTGAGGGGCGCCCCGCCGGCCGCGCCGTCAGCCGGCAGGTCCTGGCGGACCACGTCTATGAAGAACTCCTGGCGTCGCTGATGGATGGCCGGCTGGAACCCGGAACCGCGGTCAGCATCGACGGGACCGCCCGGGAACTCGACGTCTCGCCAACGCCCGTGCGGGAGGCGCTCGCCAGGCTGGAACACACCGGAATGGTGCGCCGCGTGGCTCTCAAGGGCTACCGGGTTGCTCCGGTGTTCACCCGGGAAGACTTCGCCGAGCTCATGGAAGCCCGGCTCGCGATCGAGCCCGTCAACGCCCGGCTGGCGTGTGCACGGCTCACGTCTGGCCACCTGGCCGAACTGGAGCGGGCTGTCGCCGATCTCAGGGGCGCCCCGCGCGGGCCGTCCTTTGCCGAATTCCGCGGCTACCTCGAGGCCGACGAACGGTTCCACCGGTTGATCGCGGAGCAGACGGGCAACCAGTTCATGGTGGCCGCCTACGCCGCCCTCGGCGGACAGATTCAGCGCTTCCGCCTGTTCGGGGGAGTGGGCATCACCGACGCCGACCACGCCATCGCCGAGCATCAGGCGGTCCTGGATGCCCTCGCGACGGGCGACCCGGAGAAGGCCGCAGCCGCCATGGCCGACCATGTGCGCAAGGTCCGCGGCCGGGCCATCGCCGACGCCCCGGCAGACTGACCGCCAAGCACTTTCACAGCCCTCTTCACACACGAAACCATCCCCTATAGGATCTTCGATTGTTGCGAGTGATCCCCGATGTGACCTTGACAACATCCTTTCGATAGTAAATCCTATAGGAAACAGGATTCCACGAAGGAGTGAACCCCATGGCCTATACAGCCGAAAACTGGCCCATCACAGCAGCGCTCCTGCAGTTCCCGGGAACCGATGCGCAGGGCAACCACATCAACGACGCCGACGCCTCCGCCTGGGCCGAGGTCCTCACCGAGGTCAAGGACGCCGGCTTTACCAATGCTGACCTCACGGACAGCTGGGTCCGCCCCGGCGACCTGAGCTCCGCCCGGCTTGCCGAGTTCAAGCAGACCGCGGACAACGTCGGCATCGGTATCCCCGTCATCTCGGCCATCCGCCGCAGTGTCATCGAGGAAGGAAACTGGGAAGCCAACCTGGCGTACAGCCACCGCACCATCGACGCCGCCGCCGAGCTGGGCTGCGAGGTTGTCTCGTTCGGACTGCACCAGGCCATCACCGCCGAGCAGCAGAAGCAGCTCTGGTTCTGGACCGTCGAAGGGTACAAGGACCCGGTGGGGGATAAGGCAACCTGGGGCAAGGCCGTAGGCCGCCTGCGCGAACTTGGCCGGCACGCGGCCGAGGTCGGCGTCCTGCTCTCGCTCGAAATGTACGAGGACACGTACCTGGGCACCGCGGATTCCTCGGTCCAGCTGGTCCAGGACATCGGTCTGGCCAACGTCGGCATCAACCCGGACATCGGCAACCTCATCCGGCTGCACCGCCCGATCGAGGACTGGCGCGAAATGGTCGCCAAGACCCTCCCGTACTCCAACTACTGGCACATGAAGAACTACATCCGCGACGAGGACGTCGCCCGGGACACTTACGTCGCGATGCCGGCCCCGATGGAAAGCGGCCTCATCAACTACCGCGAGGCGTTCAAGTCCGCACTCTCCGTCGGCTTCCAGGGCATCCTCTGCACCGAGCACTACGGCGGCGACGGCCTCAGCGTCACGGCCAGCAACCAGGACTACCTCCGCCGCCAGGTCCTGCCGAAGACCGACGGCTACGCCCTCGGCACCAGCCAGGTGGCCCAGGGCCGGCAACTGCCGGCAGCCACGGCACTCGCCAGCGTCTGAGTTCAGCGTCTGAAACCAGCCTCTGAAACCAGCGCCTGACCCGGCGCTGACCCGCGCTGGCACCGGCGCCCGGTGCGGCCGTCAAACCATTTGGGGGGCGGCCGCACCACCCCAGCTCTTTACCCACAGCATTAGTTCTCTAACACGGATTCAATGAGGAACCATGACCCAGATCTTCGACAATCCCGCTGATTTCGCGGATGAGGCACTGGACGGCTTCGTTGCGGCCAACCGCGGCTACGTGGCCCGGGTTGACGGCGGCGTCGTCCGCTCCACCGCAGTCCCGGCCGGTCAGGTGGCCCTGGTGGTCGGCGGCGGCTCCGGGCACTACCCGGCATTCGCCGGGCTCGTCGGGCCGGGACTGGCCACCGCCTCGGCCTGCGGCAACATGTTCGCCTCGCCCGCGGCCGGCCAGGTCTACCGCGTGGCCAAGGCGGCCAACGCCGGCGGTGGCGTGCTGCTGAGCTACGGCAACTACGCCGGCGACGTCCTGCACTTCGGCCAGGCCCAGCTGCGCCTCAACGCCGAAGGCATCGAAACCCGCACCGTCCTGGTCACCGACGACATCGCCAGCGCCCCGCTGGACCAGATCGAGAAGCGCCGCGGCATCGCCGGGGACCTGACAGTCTTCAAGATCGCCGGCGCCGCCGCGGAGGCGGGACTGAGCCTGGACGACGTCGAACGGCTGGCCATCCGGACCAACTACCGCACCCGCTCCCTCGGCGTGGCCTTCGACGGCTGCACCCTGCCCGGCGCGGAGGCGCCGCTGTTCTCGGTCCCCGCGGGGCACATGTCCTTGGGCCTGGGCATCCACGGCGAACCGGGGATCTCGGACCACCCCATGCCCACCGCCTCCGAGCTGGCCGAACTCCTGGTCACCCGGCTCCTGGCCGACAAACCGGACGACGCCGGCACCCGCGTGGTCGCAATCGTGAACGGCCTCGGCACGGTCAAGTACGACGAACTCTTCCTGCTGTTCGGCAAGATCGAAAAGCTCCTCACCGCCGCCGGGCTCACCGTCGTCGAACCCGAATGCGGCGAGCTCGTCACCAGCCTGGACATGTCCGGGCTGTCCCTGACCCTGCTGTGGCTGGACGAGGAACTCGAGCAGTACTGGGCCGCCCCGGCCGACACCCCGGCGTTCCGCAAGGGAAACCTGGCGCCCCGCGCCCGCCGCGAACTCGCCGGTCCGGACGCCGAGGAGACCGCCGACGTCGAACGGCCCACCGCTGCGGCGGCAGCCCTCGGCCACCTGGCCGCCGACTTGCTCGGCCAGGTGCGGGACGTGGTGATCGAGCATGAGGAAGAACTGGGCCGGCTCGATGCCATCGCCGGCGACGGCGACCACGGGATCGGCATGCGTCGCGGCGTGGACGCGGCAGTCACCGCGGCCGGACAGGCTGTCGCGAACGACGGCGGCGCCTCGCCGTCGCGGGTCCTGACCGCTGCGGGGGAGGCCTGGAGCGAACGCGCCGGCGGCACCTCGGGCGCGCTCTGGGGCTCGGCGATCATCGCCGCCGGACACGCCCTGGGCAACCAGGACAGCTACAGCGGCGAGGACGCGGCCGCGGCGGTCACGGCCTTCGTGGACGCCATCACCGCGCTCGGCAAGGCCGAGCCGGGGGACAAGACCATGGTGGACGCCCTCCTGCCGTTCCAGGACGCGTTCCTCTCCGCGTTCGACGCCGGCACACCGGTGGCCGTTTCCCTCGCCGCGGCGGCGTCCGCCGCCACAGCGGCCGCAGAGCGGACCGCCGGGCTGCGTCCGCTCAAAGGCCGGGCCCGCCCGCTCGCCGAGAAGAGCCTCGGCCACCCCGACCCCGGCGCGGTGTCCTTCGCCCTCATCGCCACCCGGATATCCACCCACACCGACACCGCAGACACAGCATCCCGGCCCGGCAACCCCGAGCCGGCGGAACAAGGAGCACAAGCATGAGCACAGCAACAGGCTGGCGCGTGGTCATCGGCAACGATGAGGCCGGCGTCGAATACAAGAACGCGCTGAAGGCGCTCCTCGAAGCCGACCCCCGCGTGGCGTCCGTACAGGACGTGGGCGTCGGCGCCAACGACTCCACCGCCTATCCGCACGTGGCCGTCGACGCCGCCCGCAAAATCGCCGACGGCGACGCCGACCGGGCGCTGCTGATCTGCGGCACCGGCCTGGGCGTGGCGATCGCGGCCAACAAGGTCCCCGGCATCCGCGCCGTCACGGCCCACGACAGCTACTCGGTGGAGCGGTCCGTCCTGAGCAACAACGCCCAGGTGCTCACGCTGGGGCAGCGCGTCATCGGGCTGGAACTGGCCAAGAAGCTCGTGGGCGAATGGCTGAGCCACCGCTTCGACGAAAACTCCTCCTCCGCCGCGAAGGTGGACGCCATCTGCTCGTACGAACCCGAATACACGAAGGCAGTCTGAACATGACCGAATCAACAGCAACCGCAGCCGCCATCAACGCCGCCCGCAAGATCGCCGTCGTCGGCTCCGGCTACATGGGCGGCGGGATCGCGCAGGTCCTGGCGCTCGGCGGCGCCCGGGTGGCGCTCGCGGATGTGTCCGCGGAAGTGGCCCAGAAGAACTACGAGCGGCTCCTGGCAGAATCCGACGAATTCGTTGCCGCCGGTCTCTTCCCGGAAGGCGCCACCGCCATCCTGAAGGAAAACCTCTGGGCCGCCAAGGACATCGAGGAGGCCGTGGCGGACGCCGACTTCATCGAAGAAGCCGTCCCCGAGGTCATCGAGATCAAGCACCAGACCCTCGCCCGCATCAGCGCGGCCGCCCGCCCGGACGCGATCATCGGGTCCAACACGTCCACGATCTCCATCGCCGACCTGTCCGAGCCGGTCACCAACCCGGAACGCTTCCTGGGCGTGCACTTCTCCAACCCGTCCCCGTTCATCCCCGGTGTGGAAATCATCCCCCACGCCGGCACCTCGGCCGCCACGGTCGGCGCCGTCCGCGACCTCGTGCACGCGGCCAACAAGCAGACCGCCGTCGTCAAGGACGTCACCGGATTCGTGCTCAACCGGCTCCAGTACGCGCTGTTCCACGAGGCCGCCCAGCTGGTGGAGCAGGAGATCGCGACCGCGGAGGACGTCGACACCCTGGTCCGCACGACCTTCGGCTTCCGGCTGCCGTTCTTCGGGCCGTTCGCGATCGCGGACATGGCCGGGCTGGACGTCTACAACTTCTGCTACAAGTCCCTCCAGACCGATTTGCCGGAACGGTTCGCCACCCCGAAGATCCTCACCGAACTGGTGGAGGCCGGAAAGCTGGGCACCAAGACCGGTGCGGGCTTCCTGAACGTCCCGTCGGAGCGCACACCGGAACTGATCGCCTACCGGAACAAGGCGTACGTGGCCATGCAGAAGCTCATCGACGAGCTCGGCCCCGCCCCCATCAGCTAATTCCCGTTCCCGTCTTCATCAAGGAGTACCCATGAGCATTTTCCCCACAGAACGCACCGCCATCATCACCGGCGCCGTGTCCGAGCGCGGCATCGGCCGCGCCACCGCCAACTACCTGGCGGCCCAGGGCTGGAACATCGGCATCATCGACCTCGATGACGCACTCTGCAAGGCGGCGGCCAAGGAACTGGCAGCCGAGCACGGCGTCAAGGCCTTCGGCGCCGGCGCCAATGTTTCCGACGAAGGCTCGGTCCGTGCGGCAATCGACGCCATCGAGGCGGAACTGCCGCAGATCGTCGCGCTCGCCAACGTGGCCGGCGTCAGCTCTCCGGTGCCGTACCTGGAACTCGACGCCGCGGAATGGGACCGGGTGCTGAACATCAACCTCAACGGCGTCCACTACGCCACCCGCCGCGTCGCGGAATCCATGGTGAAGAACAGGATCGGGCGCATCGTGAACATCTCCTCGGTCTCCGCGCAGCGTGGCGGCGGCACGTTCTCCAAGACGCCGTACTCCGTGGCGAAGGCCGGCGTGATCGGCCTGACCCGGGCCACGGCCCGTGAACTGGGCGAATACGACATCACGGTCAACGCCATCTCCCCGGGCCCCATCGACACCGACATCATGGGCGGCACCCTCAGCGAGGAACGCAAGGACGAACTCACCAAAGACCTCGTGGTCAACCGCGTTGGCTCCACCCGGGACATCGCAGCAGCTATCGCCTTCCTCATCAGCGAGGACGCCGGCTACATCTCCGGCCAGACGCTGAATGTCGATGGCGGACTCTACATGCACTAAGGAAGAAGCCTCGTGGCACAACACAGCCAAACCCCCGCATCCGGATTCGCCGCCTGGAGCAAGGGACGGAAGATCTACCTGGCCGTCGGGATCCTGGCCTGCGTGGCAGGCGTACTGATGATGGTTTTTTCGCGCTAGTTTTCTCCGATCGGATCCGGCCTGGCCTGCTTTGGCCGGCCGGATCCGGCGTGGCTGGCTCTGGCTGGTTCTGGCCTGATCCGGCCGCTCTCCACGCCACTGATTCACCCCACTGACTTACCCCACTGACTTACCCCACTGAGTTACACCGCTGATTGCTCGACGAGGAGTTTTTATGTCCGTAACAACAACGTCCACCCGGGACCTCCTGGAGACGCCGGTCCTTAAATCGGCCATCTCCAAGGCCTCCCGCCGGCTCATGCCCATGCTGGTGATCCTCTATGTGGTTGCCTTCCTGGACCGCACCAACGTGGGCTTCGCCGAGGCTGCCCTGGGCGTGGACAAAGGCATCACCGCCGGCGCCTACGCGCTGGGCGCGGGGATCTTCTTCATCGGGTACGCCCTGTTCGAAATCCCGAGCAACCTGCTCCTGACCAAGTTCGGGGCCAAGGTGTGGCTGGCCCGCATCGCCATCACGTGGGGCATCGTCTCGGCCTGCTTCGCGTTCGTCCAGGGCGAGACGTCCTTCATCATCCTGCGGTTCCTGCTGGGTGTCACCGAGGCCGGGCTGTTCCCCGGCGTCATCATGTTCCTGGCCGCATGGTTCCCCAACAAGGTCCGCGTCAAGATGTTCGCCATCTTCTACCTGGCCCAGCCGTTCTCCCAGATGCTGGGCGCCCCGCTGTCCGGCTGGCTGATCAACATCGGCGACCAAGTGCCCGGCGTCCAGGGCTGGCAGGTCATGTTCTTCGTCGAAGGCATGCTGGCGGTCATCGCCGGTATCGCCGCCTACTTCTTCCTGATCAACAGCCCGCAGGACGCCAAGTTCCTGAACAAGGACGAGAAGAACGCGCTCCTGGAAGTCATGGCCCTGGAGGACACCGTCAAGGAAGAGTCCGGCCCGCACGGCGTCCTGGCCGCCATGAAGAACGGCAAGGTCTGGTACTTCACCCTCATCTACTTCTGCCTGCAGATCGCCGTCTACGGCGTCACCTTCTACCTGCCGCAGCAGGTGGCCCAGCTGACCGGCCAGAAGGTGGGCATCGCCGTCGGCCTGATGGCAGCCATCCCGTGGTTCTTCGGCATCTTCGCCTGCTACTTCATCGGCAAGGCCGCGAACACCGTGATCCGCCGCCGGGTCTGGGGCACCGGGCTGTTCATCTCTACCGGACTCTGCATCTTCGGTTCCGCGTGGGCCGGCGCAAACCACATTCCGGCGCTCGGCATCATCTTCATCACCCTCGCCGTGTGCTCGTTCCTCTCCATCGGCCCCATCGCGTGGTCCTACCCGACGGCGTTCCTCACCGGGACGGCCGCGGCCGCGGGGATCGGCCTGATCAACTCGCTCGGCAACCTCGGCGGCTTCGTCGCGCCGATCCTGCGCACCTCGGTCAACCAGATCACCGCCTCGGAGACCGGGACCATGGGCGTCTATGCCCTCGGTGTGCTCCCGTTCCTGGCAGCGGCCATGATGTTCGCGACCCGCCGCTTCAAGAACAAGGCCGACGAGCTGCTGGAGCAGTAAAGGCCCCCGGCCTCTCTTCCAGCGCGACGTCCGGCGCCCATCCACTGGATCCAGCAGAAAGCACCAACAATGCAGCAGAGCCCCGGCAGCCAGACCTCCAGCACCCGCATCCTGGTGGGGGTCAGCACCAAGATGTACCTCGGCTACCGGGACAGCCTGGACTGGCTGGAACGGCTGCAGCACGAAGTGGACACCCGCCCGGCCCTCGCGGCCGGGCGGGTTGTCCCGTTTGTCATTCCGTCCTTCCCCGTCCTGCCCGCGGCGGCTCGGCTCCTGGCGGGTGCCCCACTGCTGCTCGGCGCGCAGAACTGCGGCTGGGCGGACGGGCCCTGGACCGGGGAAGTGGCCCCGTCCATGCTCGCGGAACTCGGCGTCCGGCTCGTGGAGATCGGCCATGCCGAACGCCGGCGGCACTTCAACGAGGACGATGCCATGGTGGCCCGCAAGGTCCGGGCGGCGGACGAGGCCGGGCTCACCCCGCTGCTGTGCGTGGGGGAGCACGGCGGCGGGCAGCCGGCGGCCGCGGCGGATTTTGTGTACCGCCAGATCGAGTCGGCCGTCGACGGCGACTGGGACCTCGCCGGGCGCCTGGTGGTGGCGTACGAACCGGTCTGGGCCATCGGCGCGGCCGAGCCCGCCGCCGCCGCGTACGTGTCCGACGTCGTCCAGCGGCTCCGGGACCAGCTCACCACCGCCGGCGTGCCGGGGCTGCCGGTCATCTACGGCGGATCGGCCAAACCCGGACTGCTGCCAACCCTTGAGGGCGTCTCCGGCCTGTTCCTGGGCCGGTTCGCGCACGACCCGGTGAATTTCGGCACGGTGCTGGATGAGGCGCTCCTGCTGGCTGGAGGCTTCCCCGCGACGGACCCCGCCACCGCGGGACATGTCCAGCCTTGACCGCGGGCAATGGGCATGAGGCCTTGATGTCCGTGTCTCGAGGCCAAGTATGAGCCTGTCCCCTGGGGTGGGCCGGCGAAGGATGGGCATGTTCCGTGGGGTGGCTGGCGAAGAGTGGACATGTCCAGCCTTGGCCGTGACAAGTGGGCAGGATGCCATTGTGCCCACGGTTGGCTCCTAAGAATGGGCATGTCCCGCGGGTGGGCAGACGTGGCTCAGAACGCACCACGGGACATGTCCAGCGTTGGCCGCCAGCGATGGGCACGATGCCTTGATGTCCGTCGCCGGAGGCCAAGAATGAGCATGTGCCTCGTCGGAGGGTGCGGGACACCGAAGAATGAGCATGTCCCCTCGGGTTAGGGGCGGACTGACCTTTGGCACAGGCCGATGAAGCCGCCGAGCTGCTCCAGGCCCTCCGGATGCGTGGGCAGGTAGTTGGTCAGTTCGGGTGCGCGGACGATCACGGCACGCCATTGGCCGCGGGACACCGCCACATTGATCCGGTTCCGCGAGAGCAGGAACTCCATGCCCCGCGGGGCCTCGGCTACCGCAGAACATGCCATGGACACAATCACGACCGCGGCCTCCTGGCCCTGGAACTTATCCACGGTCCCCACCCGCACGCCGGAGAGATTCGCGGCGTCCAGGGCATCGCGGATGACGTTGACCTGGGCGTTGTAGGCGGCCACCACCAGAATGTCGGATGCCTCCAATGGCCGGGCTCCATCTGCGGTGTGCCAGGAAAGGCCCAAATGGCGGCGCACCTGCCCGACGACCTCGGCAGCCTCCTCGGTCGACGACGTCGTGTTCCCGCTGTGCGGCACCATCACCGTCTCAATCCCCGCGGGCACACCCTCCAGACGGCGCAGATCCGCGGACGGGGCGGAACGCAACCGGCCTTCGTAGGACAATTCCGAGACGGCCAGGCACAGCTCGGAGTTCATCCGCCATGAGTCGGCCAAGAAGTAGCCAAGCTCGGGCGGCAGCGTGGCGTGGCCTGCGGAAATCCAGCCCAGCGCCGACTCGTCGACCGGCTCGGGGTGCCTGCCCTGGCTGACCTGCGGCAGCTGCTGCGGGTCGCCGAGCAAGAGCAGCCGGCTGCTGGCCTGCGCCACGGCGAGAGTGTTGGCCAGCGAGAACTGGCCGGCCTCGTCGATCACCAGGAGATCCAGGGAGCCGGCCGGGACGGTGGCGCCGGTCATCGTCCACGCCGTCCCGCCGACGAGGGCGCCTCCAGGCGCACCCAGCAGCTCCGCAACGTCCTTGCCGGTGCGGCGGGCCCACGGCAGGGCGTCGTTGTGCTTCACGTCTTTGGCCACCAGCACCGGGTCGACTCCGGCCTTGGTGACAGCCGTCTTCAGCAGGTTCTCCACCACCGCGTGGGACTGGCCGACGACACCGACCTTCCAGCCGCGGGCCACGAGCCGGGCGATGACGTGGGACCCCACATGGGTCTTGCCCGTTCCGGGTGGACCCTGCACTGCCAGGTAGGAGTGGTCAAGGGCCAGCACCGCCGCCGTGATGGCTTCAATGAAGCGGCCCGGTCCGCCACCAGGCTGCGGCAGTGAAGCTCCGGCGGCCAGCCTTGGCGGCTGACGCCGGACCAGGTCAAGCGCAGGATGGCGGGGGAGGGATCCGGACCCCAGGCCGGCGACCACCGTGTCAGCGAGGGCTGCCAGTGCTTGCTCGAGGCTCTTGGTGGCGAGGGGTTGGTCTTCCGTCAGCGCAATGGGGAGGTCATTGTGGGGCGGTATCTTCCGGTGCAGCCGGTCCCGGATGATGACGGTGTCCTTGCCGTCCTCATGCCCCAGCTCCAGGACCTCCGTGCCGAACCATCCGCTCCGTCCGGTTCCGTTCTTGCCTGTACCCTCCAGCCCGGCGGGAAGAGGCAGCTCATACATGCGGAACCACTTGCTGCCCTCGCGGAGGTCCGATCCGGGACTCACGGAGCCGGACAGCTTGACCCGCCGCTCCGGAAGCTTGGTCCCCGTCTGTTGCCAGTCGTCGAGGATTTCCGCGGAATCGACGAGGAAGACGTTCCGGTCGCGTTCGTGCGTGTCCGGACCGTGCTCGCACCGGTCGAAGTGCGCCCACCAGAACGACTTGCGCTCCCGGCGGTGGTAGCTCACGGCCGCGGCCAGCATGGCGACGGCCTTACGGTCGTCCTCGGACAAGCCGCTGCCCGGCTCAGCGAATTGCAAAAGTGCCAGCTCAGCCGGGTCAAGCACGGCATCGGCTCCTGCCGAGCCGCCGCCGTCGGGGCCCGCCTCCGCTACTTCCTCCGCGCCGGACGCGGCGCCAGTCCGGACGGGGCCGGACCCGGCGGGGCCCGCCTCCGCGGCGTCCGGCTCCAGCCGGCGTTCCTTGGCCAGCCCGAGCAGCCAGTTCCGGAGCTCCAGCGTGGAGAGGCAGTCGTATTCGTTGTAGTCCGAGATCCCGGCGAGGATTGTGGCCGCTTCGTCGGGCCGCTCATTGTCCCTCGCGTCGCAGAACCGTGCGTAGGCAATCACGGAGGCGCCGGCGTCCTTCACGTCGCCGGTTCGAAGGTTCGTCCCCATGTAGAGCGGCTCGAGCTTCTTGATGCTGTACGAGTTCTCGGAGATCCTGATGCTGTTCCGGACCGTTTGGTACAGGTCCACCAGCAGGCCTTCGCGGAGCCACTCGTCCACGATGTCCTCCCCGGCAACATGCATCACCGAGAGTTTTCGAAGCGCCGTCTTTTCATACGGTGCGTAGTGGTAGACGTGCATGTCCGGGTGCTCCCGGCGGCGTTTCTCGACATAGTCAAGGAAATCGAGGAACGCCTGCTTCTCCGCCTTCCGGCTGTGGGCCCAGAATGGCCGGAAAATCCCCGGACTGCCCGGCTCGGTGGGCGCCTCGATCACGCCGAACAGGTACTCGAGCCCCCACACCGCCGTGGCGCGATCCTGCCACAGCGGATCGCCCTCGAAGTCGAAGAAGATATCGCCTGGGCTCGGTGGGGGCAGCTCGGCCAGGGTGTTCCCGGGCAGGACGCCGTAGCGGATGGTGTGCTCTTCGCCGTCCTTGAGGTAGCAGACTGCTCCGTCGGCAGGGCCAACGCCGCTCTGCATCCGTGCCTGTTCCTGCAGGCGCAGGAGCGTAGGGGTGGGCTTGGCCAGCGTCGCTTGCGCCAGGTCAGTGACTGTCCAAATCCCACGTTCGTGGAGGTTCTTGCGCTGCACGGAGTTCATCCGGGCCACGAGGAGGAGATCGTCGGTGGCTTTGACTTGCTCCTGGCAGTAATCGCAGCGTCCGCAGGCGGTGAGCCCGGGCGCGCCCCAGCCCACTGTTCCCGGCTGTGCGATGTGCGCGGCGGTCAGCGCGAGGAAACGATCGCGCCGCTCACGGAAAACCGGCAGGATCTCGGAGAGTTTGTGGTGGCTTCGCACGTAGTCGAATCCGCCATAGGCCAGCTGCACCGTCGAGCCAAGAACGAGTGTCACCGCCGGATCCACCGGGACTCCGGCCTTCAGCAGCTGCTCGCCGTAGGCGGCCAGCTGCAGCAAGGCGGTCACCTTCGCGTGGCGGGCCAGTTTGGTGTCAAACACGGCATAGCAACCGTCGTCCTGCCGCACGAGGAAGTCGGAGCGGCCGTGGAACTGGCCATCGAAGAAGGCGGCCTGGAAGACGACGTCGGCCCCCGCGCGCAGCGCTCCGATGGATTCGGCGTGCTTGGCCGCCAGCGTGGCGCGGTCCATCGTGGAGGCAGTGGCGACGTCGTACACGCCGTGCCCGGTGGCCGGATCCCAGGGACCGAACTCCGCAACGAAATCGTTAAGGACTTTGCGCTCGTGGAGGTCACCCAACACCGCTGCATGCTTGAGCATCTCGTCGTCTTCGAACGTAGCCCTGGGGCAGCGGCCCAGCTTCTCGTCGAGTTTCCGCAGCAGCTGATACTCGCAACTCGCGGCCACCACGAGGTCGCTCGCGGAGTAGACCAGGTCCGGTGACGAGCCCGGTACCTCAGGTTCAAGAAAAAACACTGTGCCCCCGTTGTTGGTGCCCCCGTTGTTGTTGACCTCCGCTATTCAAGCTATCAAAGCCCTCTGACAATCAAGCACCAGCCAGGAAGCGGGTACCAGGCATCTGTAAAGAGGCTAGGTACCGCTGGTTCCTGTCGTAGGACCGGCGTAGGGTCTGAGGACTATGACCGAA
The DNA here is from genome assembly GCF_056405215.1 of Arthrobacter sp. P1_H7. NCBI lineage: Bacteria > Bacillati > Actinomycetota > Actinomycetes > Micrococcales > Micrococcaceae > Arthrobacter > Arthrobacter sp. P1_H7. The sequence continues at coordinate 132,303 of NZ_JBFUCO010000009.1, forward strand.
CAGCAACCCTATGAGCTGGTCCAGCGCTACGCGCACTTCGAGCTGCGCCGCTATCCTCCGTACGCTGTGGCGGAAATAGAGGTCAGCGCGACGTTCGACCGCGCCGGGAATGCCGCCTTCCGGCACCTGTTCAACTACATCAGCGGCAGCAACACGGCGCAACGGAAGCTGGCGATGACGGCTCCGGTGATCCAGGGGCCCGGGCCTTCGCAAAAGCTGGCGATGACCGCCCCGGTACTGCAAAGCGGCCCGCTGCCGGGAAGCGCAGAGCCCGCTGATTTCATTGTTGCCTTTGTGCTCCCCGCTGGGGTGACGGCGGAGACGGCGCCGGTCCCGGCGAACCCCGACGTCAGAGTCCGGGCCTTGCCAGGATCCCTGGCGGCCGCCCTTCGGTTCTCGGGCAGCGGGTCGGAGGCGGCCTTTCGACGGCGAAACGACGGCCTCCAGGAGGCACTGAAGCTAGCCGGGCTGAAGGCCGTAGGGCCGCCACGGTTCGCCCGCTTTGATCCGCCGTTCAAGCCGTGGTTCCTGCGCCGCAACGAGGTTGTTCAGGACGTGCAGGAGCCCCTTTCTCCTCCGGGCGAGCCCGGCCGCTGACCTAGGTAAGGCAAAATGACAGGGTGACCCAACTCCCGCAGCGCCCCGCCTCACCTGTCTCGCCCGCCTCCGGACCGTCCCCAAAGACCGGCTCACCAAAGACCGGCTCACCAAAGTTCGGCTCACCACAGACCGGCACGCCGCACGCCCAGGAGTCCGGCATCGCCGCCCAGATCGCCGGCGAGCTCGGCGTCCTGCCCTGGCAGGTCAGGGCCGCCGTGGACCTGCTCGACGCCGGGTCCACCGTGCCCTTCATCGCCCGCTACCGCAAGGAAGCCACCGGGACGCTGGACGATACCCAGCTCCGCGAGCTGGAGGAGCGGCTGCGCTATTTGCGCGAGCTTGAGGACCGCCGCCGGACTATCCTCGAAGCGATTGCCGCCCAGGGTGCGCTGACCCCGGAACTGCAGGCCGCCGTCGTCGGCGCCGACACGAAATCGCGGCTGGAGGACATCTACCTCCCGTTCAAAACCAAGCGGCGCACCAAGGCGCAGATCGCCCGTGAAGCCGGGCTGGAACCGCTCGCCGACGCCCTGCTCAAGCGCCCGGAACTGGACCCGGACCGCGAAGCCGCCAAATTCCTCAACGCCGAACACTCGATCGGGGACGCGGCCGCAGCGCTCGCCGGCGCCCGCTCCATCCTGGTGGAACGCGTCGCCCAGGATGCCGACCTGGCCGCCACGCTCCGGGAACGGCTGTGGACCCAGGGCCGGATGGTGTCCCGCGTGAAGAAAGGCAAAGAAGCCGAGGGCCAGAAATTCAAGGACTACTTCGAGTTCTCCCAGCAGCCGGCCGGAATGCCCTCGCACCGCGTCCTGGCGCTGCTGCGCGGCGAAAAGGACGGAGCCCTGGAGCTGGATCTCGCCGAGGCTGATCCGAACGACGACGCCGCCCTCACGGCCGCGCGCGGCCGCTACGAAGCCGCCGTGGCCAGGTTCCTTGGGGTTGCCGACCGCGGCCGGCCCGCCGACGCCTGGCTGCTGCAGACCGCACAGCTGGCCTGGCGCTCGCGGGTCCTGGCGCGGCTGAGGGCGGATCTGCGGAGCCGGATGTTCGCCGCCGCCGAGGACGAGGCCGTGCGCGTGTTCGCCGCGAACCTGCGCGATGTGCTGCTGGCCGCGCCGGCCGGGAACCGCGCCACCCTGGGCCTGGACCCGGGACTGCGCACCGGCGTCAAGGTCGCCGTGGTGGACGGCACCGGCAAGGTGGTCGCGACGGACACCGTCTACCCGCACGCCCCTGCCCGGAAATGGGACGAGGCGCTGCGGACCCTCGTGGGCCTGGCGACGAAGCACGGCGTGGAACTCGTCGCGATCGGCAACGGCACCGCGTCGAGGGAGACGGACAAGCTCGCCGCCGAACTGCTCAAGCAGCTCTCCTCCGGGTCAGAAAACAAGCCGCAGAAAATTGTGGTGTCCGAGGCCGGGGCGTCGGTGTATTCGGCGTCGGCGCTCGCCGCGGCGGAGCTGCCCGGCATGGACGTGTCCCTGCGCGGGGCCGTCTCGATCGCCCGGCGGCTGCAGGACCCGCTCGCGGAGCTGGTGAAAATTGAGCCGAAATCGATCGGCGTCGGGCAGTACCAGCACGACGTCACGGCCGCGAAGCTGGACCGCAGCCTGGACGCGGTGGTGGAGGACTGCGTGAACGCGGTTGGCGTGGACGTCAACACCGCCTCGCCCGCACTGCTGAGCCGGGTGGCCGGGGTCGGGCCGCTGCTGAGCGAGAACATTGTGGCGTACCGGAACGAGCACGGGCCCTTCACCAAGCGCAGCGAGCTGAAGAAGGTCCCGCGGCTGGGCGCCAAGGCGTTTGAACAGTGCGCCGGCTTCCTGCGGATCACCGGGGGAGCGGAGCCGCTGGACGCCTCCAGCGTGCACCCGGAGGCCTACCCCGTGGCCCGGAAAATCAAGGCCGCCGCGGGCAAAGCGCCGGCCGCGGGAAGCTATGCGGCGCTGAACCCGCAGGACTTCGTGGACGGCTCCTTCGGCCTGCCCACCGTGCAGGACATCATCGCCGAGCTCGAGAAGCCGGGCCGCGACCCGCGTCCCGCCTTCGCGGCGGCCGCGTTCTCGGAAGGCATCGAGAAGATCTCGGACCTCAGGCCCGGCATGGTGCTGGAAGGAACGGTGACCAACGTGGCGGCTTTCGGCGCGTTCGTCGACGTCGGGGTGCACCAGGACGGGCTCGTGCACGTGTCGGCCCTGGCGTCCCGCTTTGTCTCCGACCCCCGTGAGGTGGTGAAATCCGGGCAGGTGGTCCGGGTCAAGGTGCTCGAGGCGGATCCGGAGCGCAAGCGCATCTCGCTCACCCTCAGGCTCGACGACGAACCGGCCTCCGGTGATCGTGCGGCGGGCGGGCGTGCGGCGGGCGGCCGCACTGCCGGAGATCGCCCGGCTGGCGGTCGCGCGGACTCGCGGCCGGAACGTCCGCGGCAGCCGGCGTCGCAGGCGGCGTCGAAACAGCCGTCGAATCAGCCGTCGAAACAGCCGGCCGGAAAGCAGCCATCCGGGAAACCGGCACCCGACCGGCGGACGCCGGCCAGGCAACCGCAGAAGCCGACCCCCACGCCGTCGCCGGTCAACACGGCGATGGCCGAGGCGCTCCGGAAGGCCGGCCTGGGCAAGTAGCGCTCCACGGGGCGCGGCTGCCGCACCGCGCCTGCCGTTCGTCGCGGATTCCCTACCGCTCGGCGCATAACTAGTACGTTTGCTGACGATTTGCACCATGATTGCCGGAGGCAACGGCCCTCTGCCGGAAGCTCGGTCAGAGGCCCTGGCAGGGGGCCGTTTCCGCAATGTGCTGGACACCGATGTCGTTGACGAGCAGGGGAGTACTTATGGGTTGGCTGGACCGCGAACGAACCATCGCCCCGCCCGGATTTAACCGGTGGCTCGTACCCCCGGCAGCCCTCGCGGTGCACCTGTGCATCGGCCAGGCCTACGCGACGAGCGTCTACAAGACCGCGCTGGTGAAGCACTTCGGCGCTAGCCTGACCGAGATCGGCGTGATCTTCTCAGTTGCGATCGTGATGCTGGGCCTCTCGGCCGCCATCATGGGCACCTGGGTGGACAGGAACGGGCCCCGCAAGGCGATGTTCACCTCCGCCGCGTTCTGGGCCGGCGGCTTCCTGATCGGCTCCCTGGGCATCTTCAGCCACCAGCTCTGGCTCGTCTACCTCGGCTACGGCGTCGTCGGCGGCATCGGCCTGGGGATCGGTTACATCTCCCCGGTGTCCACCCTGATCAAATGGTTCCCGGACCGGCCCGGACTGGCCACAGGCATGGCGATCATGGGGTTCGGCGGTGGCGCGCTGATCGCCAGCCCGGTCTCCACGGCCCTGCTGAAGATGTACGATCCCAACTCCGGGGCCAAGGGCTGGGTGGCCAGTGGCGAGTCGGTGGGCAAGCTCTTCCTGACCCTCGCCGTCGTCTATCTGGCCTACATGATGTTCGGCGCGTTCACCATCAAAGTCCCGGCCGAGGGATGGAAACCGGCAGGTTTCGACCCCGCAAAGGTCAAGGCCGCCTCGCTGGTCACCACGGAGAACGTCTCGGCCCGGAACGCGGTCAAGACCAGGCAGTTCTGGCTCGTCTGGATCGCCCTGTTCTGCAATGTCACGGCGGGGATCGGCATCCTTGAACAGGCCGCCCCGATGATCCAGGACTTCTTCCGCCAGCCCGACGGCACGTCCCTGGCCAGCGCCGCGGTGGCCGCCGGCTTCGTGGGGTTGCTCTCGATCGGCAACATGTCGGGCCGCTTTGCCTGGTCCGCCACCTCCGATGTCACCGGCCGCAAGCGCATCTACATGGTCTACCTCGGCGTCGGTGCGCTGCTCTACACCGTGCTGGCGCTGACCGGCTCGACGTCGACTGTCCTCTATGTGGCCCTCGCGTTCGTCATCATCTCCTTCTACGGCGGCGGGTTCGCCACGGCCCCCGCCTACCTGCGCGACCTCTTCGGCACTTTCCAGGTCGGCGCCATCCACGGCCGGCTCCTGACGGCCTGGTCCGCGGCGGGCGTCGCCGGGCCGCTGATCGTCAACGCTTTCCTGGACGCGCAGGGCAAGCCCGGAGCGCTCAACGCCGCGTCCTACCAGCCCGCCTTGCTGACCATGGTGGGGCTGCTGGTGATCGGCTTCGTGGCGAACCTATTGGTCTCGCCGGTGGACGCACGATTCCACGAACCACGTCCTGGCCGCGTCCGGTCCGAAGAACCTGCCTTGGAGGGCTGAAATGAGTAGTGCACAGACACCGGTGACACCGTCCACCGGGAAGTTGGTCATCGCCTGGGCGCTTGTCGGCGTGCCGCTCGCCTATGGCGTCTATGAGACCCTCACCCGCGTGGCGGCCCTGTTTGGCTGACACCGTGGTGACAGAAATGTTCGGTGGTCGTCCTAACGCAGTGAGTGTGCCGTTCACACGCCCGGAGGCGTTCACCACCCGCCCCACGCTGCAAGGCACCTTCGGGATGAGCGCGTCCACGCACTGGCTGTCGACGGCGGCGGCCCAGGCCGTGTTGGAGCGCGGCGGGAACGCCTTCGACGCCGCGGTGGCGGGAGCGTTCGTGCTCCATGTGGTGGAGCCGCACCTCAACGGGCCCGGCGGAGACATGACCGGGATCTTCGTCACCGCGGACCGGCCGGAGCAGCCCATAGTCCTAATGGGGCAGGGCCCGGCGCCGGCCGGGGCCACGGTGGAGCACTACGTTGCAGAAGGCCTGGACCTCGTTCCAGGCTCGGGTGCCTTGGCCGCCGCGGTGCCTGCCGCCGTCGACGCCTGGCTCCTGCTGCTGCGTGACCACGGGACGTGGGAGCTGGACGCGGTGCTGGACTTCGCGATCGGCTACGCCCGGGACGGGCACCCGATGCTCGGCCGGGTCGGAACCACCATCGCGGCCGTGTCCGCGCTGTTCCAGGCGCATTGGCCCACGTCGGCTGAGCTGTGGATGCCGGGTGGCCGAATCCCGGTTGAGGGTGAGCTGGTGTGGAACCCGGCCTATGCCCGCACCCTGGAACGGCTCGTGCAGGCCGGAGTTAAGGAATCCACCCGCGAGGCGGGAATTGATGCGGCCCGCCGCGAGTGGCGGGAGGGGTTCGTGGCCCGCGCCATGGCGGATTCGGTTCAGTCCCCGCACCGGCATTCCTCGGGCACGGACCACCGCGGAGTGCTCGCCCTGGACGATCTGGCCGGATTCGAAGCCGGGTATGAGCCCGCCGCCACCGTCGAGTTCCGGGGCCACGCGATCGCCAAGACCGGGCCGTGGGGCCAGGGGCCGGCGCTGCTGCAGACCCTGGCCATCCTGTCCGGGTTCGAGGACCGGTTCCTTGATCCGTCCACCGAGCTAGGGGCGCACACCATCCTGGAGGCGCAGAAGCTCGCGCTCGCGGACCGTGAGGCGTACTACGGCGACACGGACGTGCCGCTGGACTACCTCTTGTCGGAGGACTATTGCGCCGGCCGCCGGGCCTTGATCACGGAGCGGGCGTCCCACGAGTTCCGGCCCGGCACTGTGCCCGGGCGGGAGCCGTTCCGGCCACCACTGCGTACCGACTACACGCCGCCGGCGCTCGCAGGGGATGCGTCCGCGGCCTCCGCGGCCGGCCTCGGCGTCGGCGAGCCCACCGTGGCGCCGACGGGGGAGACCCGCGGCGATACGTGCCATATCGACGTCGTGGACCGCTGGGGCAACATGGTCTCCGCGACTCCGTCCGGCGGCTGGCTGCAATCCTCCCCGGCGATCCCGGAGCTGGGCTTCTGCCTGGGGACGCGGCTGCAGATGACCTGGCTGGAGCCCGGGACGCCGTCCACGCTGACGCCCGGCAAACGCCCGCGCACCACGCTGACGCCGACTCTCGTGCTGCGGGACGGCCACGCCGTGGCCGCGCTGGGTTCGCCCGGCGGCGACCAGCAGGACCAGTGGCAGCTGCCGTACCTGTTGCGGACCATCGTGGGCGGGTACTCGCCGCAGCAGGCCATCGACGCGCCGACCTTCCATACGACGTCGATGCCCGGGTCCTTCTGGCCGCGCACCTGGGAGCCCGGCGGCGCCGTCGTCGAGGACCGGCTTGGGGAGGACGTCATCGAAGGTCTGGAGCGGCGCGGGCATGTGGTCAGCCGGGCCGGTGACTGGGCGCTGGGGCGATTGTCCGCCGTCGTGCGGGATCCTGAGACCGGGGTCCTGCAGGCTGCCGCGAATCCGCGTGGTGCGCAGGGGTACGCGGCGGGCCGGTAGCAGTTGCGGCGCTCACCTGGCGGGTGGGGTGAATGCGTGCGGCTTCGGAGGGGCCGTGGTTTTGCTTCTTCTGTCAGCCGGAAGCCTTGAGCCGGTCCATGAAGCGGAGCGACTCGGCGACGATCTGCTGCTGCGCCTCGTTGCGGCTGATGCCCGCGTCGCCGTCCCCGGGCTGCTCACCGTAGTCACCGAAGAACGCGTGCACGCCGCCCACAACCGTTGCGTAGGTGGTGGTTGGCGGGAGCAGGGACCTCGACGCCGCGATCTTGTCCGGGGTGCTCAGGCCGTCGTTTGAGCCGGAGATGGAGAGCACCGAGAGGCCCTGCGCGTCCGTCATGGTCCCTGCGGGGTACGAAGCAAAGAGCAGCAGCCCGACGACGTCATGATTCGACGCCGCGAAGGATGATGCACTCACGCCGCCCAATGAATGACCACCGACGGCCCAGGAAGCGACTTCGGGATGCCGGTCCATGGCTGCGCGGGCCTGGTTGGTGTCCAAGAGGGAGACGCCAAGGGGTACTTTCAGGATGACGACTAGATGACCCGCGGCCGCGAGCGGCTGCAACAGGTCCTGATAGGCGTGCGCGTCTACCTTGGCGCCGGGGTAGAAGACGAGACCCGTGGTGGCTGTACCCGCCGGGGCAAGGGTGATCGAAGTGGCGTCTTCTGCAACCCTTGACCCGGCTGGCGCCGTCGCGCTGGATCCATTGGCCGGGACCGTCTTCTCGCGGTCGGGTTGGTGGGGGAACGGGCTGAGCCACATCAGCGCCGCCACCAAACCGAGGACCGTGAGCCTGCCTGCGATCCCGCGGACCAACTGCCAGGTGGAAATATCACCGCTTCGCTCCTGTTTGCCGCCGAACAACCAGCGTCTGACCAGAAGCGGCGCCCAAAAGATCCCCAATGCGACGGCGGCCACCAGGAGAGCCGGCAGGGCGGGGTGGCCGCCGAGGACGGCCGGGTTGGTGAGCAGCATCCAGAGGGGGACCACTATCAGGGCGGCCGCCGCGAGAGCGCCGCTCCAGTTCAGGATCGAGGACTTCCAGGAAGTGGGGTTGGGCCCTGTGGGGACGGGGCCGGGGGTTTCGGTGGGGTTCGCAGGACGAAAAGGCGGGCCTTCCTTCACGGCTTGATGATACCCCCCCAGGCAGCGGAACCCTGTGGTGTCCGGGCGCGGGAAAACCCCGTCACCGGCTCGATCAGAGGCCGCTGCGCCCCACCCACAGCCCCTGCAGCAGCGGAAGCACCGACGCGATCATCAGGACATTGCTGAGCACCATGTCATCTGCGCGGACCACGGAGCCGGAAACCAGCAGGGCGCCGAAGATCAGCGCCGATGCCGATCGCTGCGCCGTGCGGTCAAGCCGTCCCAGCTGCCGCTCGAGGCGCGGATTTGCCACCGACAGTGAACCGTCCTCAAGCCGGGTTAGCAGCCCGTCCAGACGTTTCGGCAGACCCAGCGCCATCCCGGCGGCATCGAGCGCCTGCTGGGCAACATCCTGCACGATGTTGCCGCGCTCGTCGCGCAGCAGCTGCGCCGCATAGGGTTCGACCGAGTCCCACAGATTGAACCGGGCGTCCAGCGAGCTGCACACACCCGACGTAAGTGACATTGCCCGGATAATGAGCAGGAAGTTCTCCGGCATCTGGAACGGCAACGAGCGGACCACGTCACCGAACTCCACCGCGAAATCACGGAATTCCCGGGGGTCGACCTCGCGAAGCTCGGCGAAGCCCATTCCGCCAAAGCGGGCAAAGAGGTGTGTCATCGCCCGCTCAAGCTCTACCGTGTCGGCCGAGGGCACCAACACCCCCACGTCGCTGATCGCGGTCATCAACCCCTTGCCGTCACGCGAAGCGGCAGCGATGAGCAGCTTCCGCAGACCGCTGCGTGTGCTCGCCGGAACTTCGCCCATCATGCCGAAGTCGATGAATGTCAGCTTCCATGGGCGCTCCGTGGATGGATCAGTATCCGGCGTGACAAAGATGTTCCCCGGGTGCGGATCGGCATGAAAAAAGCCGCTCGTAAAAATCTGGTCGAACATGACCGAGGCAAATACAGGGGCGACCTGGGCCGGATCGATGCCCGCCGCCAGCAGTGCCTCCGAGTCCGTGATCTTGATCGCCGTGACGTCTTCGAGGGTGAGCACGCGGCGGGTGCTCCGTTCCCAGACGACGTCGGGCACCTCCACCCGGCCGTCGTCGGCGAAATCGGCAGCGAACCGCCCCGAATTCGCCGCCTCATTCAGGTAGTCGATCTCCTCAAGACTGGTCTGCGCAAACTCCTCGACCAGGGCGGGCATGTCGGCACGATCGGACACCAGGCGCACGTGGCTGAGCCAGCCGCCCACTTTGCGCAGTGCCGCCAGGTCGACGTCGACAATGGCCTCGATGCCCGGCCGCTGTACCTTCAGCACCACGCGGTCGAGCCCGGTGTCGGCGGCGTCGGCCGGACCAAGCCTCGCCCGGTGCGCCTGCCCGAGGGATGCTGCTGCGATCGGTGTCTCCTCGACCGAGGCGAACAACTGCTCCAGTGGCGCGCCCAGCTCAGCTTCGGCGAGGGCTCGGATCGCGGAGAACGAAACCGGAGGCACCTCGTCCTGCAGCCCCTCAAGTTCCTTGGTGATCTCGGGCGGCAGCACGTCGAGCCTGGAGGACAGGAACTGTCCGACTTTGATCATGAGGCCGCCGAGGTCCACCGCCAGTGCATGGAAGCGCTGTGCGAAGCGCCGCATCCTCTTCGCCCTGGTGCGTTCGGCAATCCTTACCAGCCCGATGCGGGGGAGGAACAGCTCGAACCACCAGGTAACCGCGAGATGCCATGCGGCGAAGCGCAGGATTCGGCGGTAACGGGCCCGGTAGCCCCGGGCGCCGGGAACCGGAGCTGCCCGGTCCTGGCGAACCGACGTCACCCCGGTCAGCCCTGGGCGAGGATCGCGTATATCCGGCGGCGCGCGTCATCAAGCACCGCCACGGCTTCGTGCACCTGCTCCGGCGTCCCGGTGCGTCCCACTTGGGAGGCGGCTTGCGCGAGTTCGACGCCCGCCTTGGGCAGCGCCGCGAACCCCGAGCCCGACGCCGGACCAGTCGATTCCCAGGGCGCTGACGTACCGGCACCCGCCATCTCCTCGCGGCCCGCGTCCGTCAGGGAATAAATCTTGCGGCCGTTGGATTCCTCAGCACGGATAAGGCCCTCGTCGGCCAGCAGCTGGAGGGTTGGATAGACGGAGCCAGCGCTGGGCTTCCAGGTGCCGCCGCTGCGCTCCTCGATTTCACGAATAATCTGATAGCCGTGCATCGGCCGCTCGGCGAGCAGTGCCAGCACAGCCGAGCGCACCTCGCCACGCCCCGCCCGGGAACCCGAGCGCTTCTCGAACCTCGAACGCAACTCCTCTACGGCCTGCCACATGCCGTCGACATTGTTGCCGCGAAATCCGCCTGCCGGGTAAGAACTGCGCATCATGCTCTCCTCTGGACGATCGTGAACGATATACAACGATAGTCAACGATACACGCGTAAATTTGCGAAACCAAGAGGGACAGTGATCCGCTCAAGGGCCTAAAACAGGCCCTTGCAGCTAGGGAGGGTTGGCTTTGGGGTCCGGTATGCCGAGGCATCACCGATCCTCGACCCATCTTCAGGCACGAAGCGGCCGCCCATACGGATAGTCCACCCACTCGCCCGGGGCCCCATCGCCGGCCACTGCTTGCGCACCTTCTTTTACCGGATGGAAATCAGCTGGGTAACGGGCGCCTTGTAGTACCGCATCGAGATTCACGTCCCGTTGAACTTTGCCATCCCGGAATCGGACGTCGTAAGAGAAATATGTCTTACCAAATATCAGGGAATGATGCTTTCTGGTGACCTTTGTTGCCCTGACGTGAATCGGCAAAGTCTTGGTCATATGCTTTTCCTACTTCAGAATTGGTTGCCAAGGTCGATCTGGAGATTTTGCTACGTGCAAATCACCAGCGTTGAGTGCGGCGGCCGGCGTTTTGTCCTCGGAGCATCACTCAGCCTTCCCCAGCGACTCACCCGGCACGACGACTGCCGTTGAGTACTCAACCCAATCCTCGTTCCTACCCTCCCTGAAGAGGCGATCCGCAGTCCGCTGACACTCCTGCAAGTCGTTCCAGGGGCCGTGGGGGTCCAAGCCGATAGCCTCTGCCAATTGCTGCGCTGGTACGACGCGGGATGCACCCGGAGTTGTCATCACTTCGTACATGTGGTCTCCCCGAACGAACAGCCCCTTGCGAACTGGAACTCCGACAATTTATGTCTGTCCAGTCTTCGCTCCTCTCCGAGGGCATCGATCAGCGTGAGGTCATTTGAGGCTCCAGGAATCAGTGACTTTCACGTGGGATAGGTCAATGGCAGTCGCGTATCAATACGGCTCCGGTCGGAACTGGGCATCAAGGATTCAATCCGCTCCCATTGGGCATCGGTCAGGGCGGCAGTACACGACATGCTTCCAGCGTGCCAAAGCAGACGAGAACCAATTGGGAGGCACGCCCTAGCCGGGAAGATACCCGCCAGAAACCAGAATTGATTGCCCCATGGCCCACTGCCCCAGAATCCCGCCCAGAACGATGGCTGTTCCGAGAGTATATGACACCGCACGAGATGCTTTGTTCATTTCGTGTGAATCAGCTTTTCGCGCCGACCGCCATAGACCTATAATTACAATTGCAATAGGAAGCATGGCAATCTGCATGGGAATCCCTGTGCCAGCTCTATTGTATTTTCCGTCGTAAGGCATCCGGGTGTCCCATGGAACATTTGCGAAAACGAATAGAGCAATGCCGATACAAGCTGCAATGCCAACCGCACAAAGAACATTTATATACTTGGCGGCTTTTCTGCCCAAGAGGAGGTCTTCGGCGCTGAGTGCAACCTGCGGCTCATCTTTGCCAGTGCCGGAACTCATTCCATTACTCACCACGGCTTAGCTCCAGTTCCTTGATTTATAAGTTCTCCGCTTACACTTTTCACGCTTTCAACAATAGCTCCAACGTGGGCGCCACCGTAGGCAGCGAACGAATGGGTCATCCAGCCAGGGTTCGGGTTCAGGTCGGAAGCCCCCGGAAAGCGTGAAGTAAGCGAACCCGCAGAGGCATCGAATACCATTTCGGTGAATTGATAGGAATCCCCACTGATCAAACTATCAACAGAGCCGCCAGCCAGAGATCCTCCTCCGCCTACGACGACTTGGACTGCTTTCGACGCTGAACTCGTCAGAGAACCGGTGAGATGACCGCCTTGGGACCCCAAGGCCCCGCTGACGACGCCGTTGGCAAGTGCACCGATGGCACCCCTTGCTGACCAGTCTTTCTGGGGATTCGTCACAAAGTACATTCCGGTGTTGCCTGCACCCCCGGATATTCCATTGGTGACTGCAGACCTGACCATCTGCTGGCCCGGCAACCCCGACACATAGCTCCCGGCCCCCGAACTGACGCGGGAAATTCCCGAGGTCACGGAGGATCCGATTCTTGAACTGGCGCTCGACACTGCGGTACCGACCCTACTGGCACCAAATGCGGTCGCCACCCTACCGACCGGCGCCGACGCAGTTAGTGCCTTAGCCGCGAGGGCCGCACCGCCGCCAACAGCACCAGCCGCGCCACCAATAAGGGCATCGCGGCCGACGTGTCCCCAGTCCACTGTTCCAGTCGTGGCCTTCTGCATCCCAATTGACGCACCTGCACTGACCAATGCCCCGGATGCTGCACCGAGGAGGACGAGCCCCACCGGGCCACCCACCCCGGTGCACATCAGCGCAACGCCGGCGGCGACTAATACGGCGGCCGCGATATATTCCTTGTTTTCGTTGATCCAGTTCCCTGCCGCGGCGAACGCTCCTCGGGTGGAGCCGTCGTAGGCCTTCAGCTCGTCATCGGTGAGCGGGCGCAGTCCGGTGGGGTCGGTGGTGTTCAGGGGATTGTTGCCTGCGTAGGCGTAGGGGTTGCCGTCCCATCCCGCACCGAGGACGGGGGAGAGGGGATCGGTGGAGAGGAAGCCGCGGGTGGCCGGGTCGTACGCCCTGGCACCAAGCCATTCCAGACCCGCAACATCCACGCCACCGTTACCCGTCAGGGTGATCCCCGCAGGCAGCACACCGGCAAGCCCGGACACCGAACCCGGCCCGGACACCGAACTCAGACCCGCGACGCCGGGTTCCGGTGTGGCGGCCACCGGCGCGCCGATGACGGCCCAGGGATCGGTCTGGTCGGTGGGCCGGGCGGCGCGCCAGCCCGGCGTTATCCAGGCGTCCGCGATACCGGTGACACCACCTGGCAACGAAAGGACCTGTTCACCGCCGATGCCGGCGAGGGTGGGGATCGGGTTGGCGGTGTCCCACCACAGCTCCGAACCATCGATGGCAGCCAGCTCGCCCAGGGCGTCCACCCACAGCTCATGCCGGGAGGTTTCCATGCCGTCGGAAGTGCGGTCGGCAACGTTCTTCAGCTGGCCGCTCTGACCCCACGCATACTCGGTCCAGGACCCATCCGGGCGGATCAGCCGGGTGCGGCGGCCCAGGCCGTCGTGGACGTACTCCGTCCTAGTGCCGTCAGCATCCGTGACGGCAAGGAGCTGCCCCGCGGCGTCGTACTCATAGGTCCGGGACCCGCCCGGTGCGGATTCCCGGATAAGGCGCCCGCCGGCGTCGTACACCCACTCCGAAACCAAAGCCGGCACCGCAGCCGGAGCGGAAGCCTCCGCGTCTCCATTCCGGGTAGTGGCGGCCGAGACCATCTGCCCGGCCCCGTCATACCCGTACCGGGTCACGGCACCGGCGCGGGTCAGGGCCGTGATCCGGCCGTCCCCGTCCCGCCCGATCAGTGTGGCATCGGCCGAGAGAGGATCGGCGCGGTCCGTGCGGCTGTGCTCGGACAGGTTCCCGTAGCGGTAGGCCCATTCCTGGACCAGATCCCCGGCGGTGGCGGAGGTGATACGGCCCGAGGCGTCGCGGGTGAACACGGCCTCCCCGAGCCGGGGGTTGCTGACGGCGGTCACCCGGCCCGCGGCGTCCCGGACGTACGTGGTGGTGGTTCCGTGCACGTCGGTGAATCCGGTGCGGTTCCCGTCGGCGTCGTACTCCCAGGACATTCCCCGGCTGCCACGGGTGCGGGAGGTCAGCTGCCCGCGCCGGTCAAACGCCAGCTCGTGCTCCACCACCAGGCCGTCCGCGCCCGTGTAATCGGTAATAATCACGCGGCGGCGGATCAAGTCACGCTCGACGGCGGCCAGCAGCTTTCCGTCGACCGAGGTGGAGGATTCCCGGCCGGCCGAATCGTAGGTCCAGGTGGTGGTGTGCCCGTCCGGATCGGTCTGGGACAGTTGCCGCCCGGCGGGATCGTAGGAGGCAGTGGTCACTCGCCCAAGCGCGTCGGTGACGGAATCGACCAAGTCCGTGGCCGTGTAGGTGTGGGTGGTCACCCCTCCCAGGGGATCGGTGACGCGGACCAGGCGCCCGCGGACGTCGTACTCGAACAGGGTCCGTCCGCCGACGCCGTTGACGGTCTCGGTCAGCTCCCCGGCGGTGTTGTATTTGAACCGGCGGGTGCCATACCAGGAGTCCTGGGAGAAGGTCAGCCGCCCGGCCTTATCGTAGCCGTACCGGGACACGCCCTGGCCGGGGGAGCGGCGGGACAGGAGCCGCCCGCACGGGTCGTACCCGAACGTCTCCACCTCACCCGTGGGCAGCGTCCGGGCGATGACCCGCTGGTCCGCGTCGTAGGCCAGTTCCGTGACCGCGCCGAGGGGGTCCGTGGTTTTCCAGGGCCGCCCGCACACGTCGTACTCGTACCGGGTGACCGCGCCGGTAGGGGAGGTGATCGAGGTGATCTTGCCGGCCACGTCCCGACCCAGGACCGTCAGGCCGCCTTCGCCGTCGACGAGCTCCACCGGATTGCCCGCGGCGTCATAGGAGACCAGCTCCGCGGAGCCGTCCCCAGCCTCAACCCTGATGGGGCGCCCGTACTCATCGAAGCTGAACGTTGAGGACGCGAACGCATCCGTCAGGGTCGCCGTCCCGGCCTTGCGGTCCGCGATCGCGTCTGCGCGGACCCCGGTGGGGTCGACGACGGCGGTCAGGGCGCCGATCTTGTCGTACTCCCGCACCCAATCGTGACCAGCGGGGTCCGTGATCCCGACCAGCCGGGACAGCGTGTCATGGACAAAGCCCCAGCGGGCGCCGTCGGGCAGTACCGCGCCGGTGACGTTGCCCAGCTCATCGAACACCCGCTCAATGGCCCGGCCCAATGGATCGATTGTCCGGACCAATTCACCGTTGGCGGCGTATTCGAGTTCGGTCCGCCCGCCGTCCGGGGCGACGAACGCCGTCGTCCGCCCCGCGTGGTCGTGCTCGAAGGTCCAGACCGCGCCGTCCGGGTCTTCACGCCGCACCAGAACGCCCGCAGCGTCATAGCTGAACTGGGTCTCCGCCCCGGACGGGCTGAGCGCCGCAACCGGGCGGCCTGCATGGTCACGGACGATCCGAGCGACGTCCCCTACAGCATTCCGGGTCGCGACCAGGTCCCCGAACTCGTCGTACTCAAAGTCGACCGCCACCCCGGCCGGGTCCACCACCCGGGCCAGCTGCCCGTTCTGCCACTCTAGCTCGGTGCGCCCGCCCAGCGGGTCCAGGATCACCGAGGGGTCCCGCGACACCTCGTCGGCATACTCATACGAGACGACAGACCCGGACTCCGTCACCAGGGTGGTGATGCGGTCCTGCTCATCCCAGCCGTAGGTGAGGTCCGCGCCTTCCGGGGTAACGGTCCGGATCTTCCGGCCCCGCCCGTCGTAGGCGTGCACGGTGACGGTCCCGTCGCGCTCCGTGAAGGAGACCAGGTTTCCGTGGCCGTCGTAGGCCATGGACTGCCGCTGGTCGTGGGAATCGAGCACGCCGACAAGGCGGCCCTTCGCGTCGGCGATCCACGAGTTTGACCGGGTACCGTCCTCATCCGAAACGACCGTGACCCGGCCCGGCAGATACGCAAACCTGGTCCGGCGCCCATGCTGCGTGACCTGCAGGACCACCCTGCCGTGTTCGTCGTAGGTGTTCTCCGCCTCGAGAACACCCGCGGCCGAGACCACGGCATCGATCAGGCCCTGCTCATTCCACCGGTATGTGCGCGCCCCCAGTTCGGTAGCGACACGCGTCAGCCTGCCAGCGGCGTCGTACGCGTACTCGACCCGGCGCCCGTCCGAGGCCCTCACTACGGCAACGAGCCCGTCCGCGTAGTCGACGTCGAGGAACCGGCCGCGCACATGCGCCAGCCGGGTCACCAGTCCGGCACTGCCGGCGTCTGCGCCGTCGACCGGCCTTTCCCGGAGGGCGGACACCGTCTGGCCGGGACCGGACCCGGCGCCGAGCCACAGGCCGGCGAGGCTGTAAGCCCACCAGGCACCCTGGTTGTCCCGGACCACCAGGGCCTCGGACGTGCCCTCCGGAAGGGTGCCCAGCTCCGCCAAGTCAGCTGCTGTTGCGGGCTCGCGGGTGAGCCAGTAATTCTCGCCCACGCCGCGACCCCAGCCGGCTCCCTCGCGGGGGAAATCGACCGCCCGGCCGTCGGCCATCACCCACCGGCAGCCCTCATCCGAGACCGCGAGGTACTGATCCAGAACTGAGGCCCACCCCGGACCGAACACCCCGGGCATCTCCAAACCCGACGCCAGCGAGTTGTACATCCGGGATAAGAACAGATTCGAGGAAACCCCGGCGAACCCTAGATCCGACTCTGGCTCGATGAAGTTTCCCGTCGCGGTGTTCACAGGATCATTCGCGTACCCGCTGGTGGGCATCGCGCCCGCCGCCGTCGGCGGATCGATCACCAGCCCGGACCGGTTCGCGCTCACGCCTGCCGCTGCCAACGCCTCATTCAGGGCCGCGTCCGAGAGAGTTGAGATGTTTCCCTCGCCCCCGGCGGCCGCAAACGCGTCCGCGACCGTTACCGCCCACTTCGCGTCGTTCTCGTTGGCCCTCAAATACTCCCGGTAAGCAGCGAGCACCCCTGAAGCATCAAGCGATCCCCAGTAGCAACTGGACCCGAACGAGGCAATGTGATCTTCCAGGGTGCCGGGAGCCGACGACAATCCGTCATCCAGGCCGCGGGAGTTCGCCGCGAAGGACCGCAGAAGAGCCGGACGCGCCGAGGACGTCCCGCCCCCGTACCCGCCGCCGGGTGCCGGGGTATTCCGCGATCCCGTCCTGGCATCGGCCGGGGCGAATGTCGGAGCGGTCCCCGGTGCCGCGTTCGGCCGTTCTTCCTCACCGAACAAAAAATCACCGGCCTGCTCGAGCAGATTCCGGTCATTGTGCCGCCGGACCCACTCGTTGTTCCTCTCGCGCCGGGCGTCCTCCTCATGCCCGGCGTCGATCATTTGCCCTACGTAGCCGGCCACCGTCCGCAACGCCGACACCAACGCGTTCGCATCATTCCTCGCCGTGGCAGCGTTGGCCTCGAAAACCTCCGAGAAGTGCCCCTTGAAGTCTTCCTTCGCCGAGGCGACGTGCGATGCCCGCGAGCCCGACTGCTCCTCAAGCCTTGACGCCGCCGACTCGAACGCCGACATCACCGACCCGGCCACGGCGTAACTGAACCGCCCACCATCAGAAGCATCCGAAGCCGGCAACAGCGGCATCTCAACGAACTCGGTCACAACCAAAGCCCCCCACAGAACAAGAACCGGAACAGAAAGACAAACCACCAAACCGTGCATCGGCCGGGTGACCGCACCACTCACCAGAGCGGCGCGGTCACCCGGCCTTCACGCAAGCAAATACAGACTCAGGCGCCGCCGCCGGCGGAGAAGATGTCCTGCGAGATCTTCTGCAACTGCCCCCGCAACTGCTCCAGCTCCTCCCGGGCCTTATCCAAAGCAGCCTTCGTCTCCGGCCAGGTCGAACCACGGAACTGCGCAGCCAAAGGACCATCCCAAACGTTCGGATCCGACAAAACCCTTCCCTGCGCATCCAGCGCCGAGATCTGATCCGTGAAACCACCGTTAATGATCGACTGCACCTGCCCAATGGCAGCCTTGGCTTGCTCAGTAGACAACACACGCGACATAGAAATTCCTCCCAAGAGACAACCGCTTCTCCGCCGGACACAGCACCGCCGGCGACCGGACGGTGCCGACGCTACCAACACCAGCCAATAAATCCAACAAAAAGAAAAACTAGGGGGGCGGACATGACAACCCAGGTCACACGCATGACACGTGCAAGCCGCGATTAGTCCATTCGTGAGCCAAACCCCGTATCATGCTGAAGGCACCATGAACGGAAGAGGGGACGATCATGCCCAGACGGACTAACACGCACCAGCACACGCCGGGGCGCCGCATCGCGCCGGGCCGGGCGCTGGGCGTATTCCTTGCGGCCCTGGGGCTGATCGCGACGACGTCGTGCGGCCCGGCCCCCGCGCCGGAGTCGGTGCCCAATCCGGTCAAGCTCCTGCAGAGCGTGCGCGTGGGCATGTCCCCGGCCGCCGGGGTGGAGACGATCGAAGGCACCACCATCTCCGTGTCCGCGGCCGGCGACTCCTCCGCAGCGGACACGAAGTACGACGCCGCGCAGGCCGTGGGCGAACTGCCGGTGCGAGTGAGCCTGCAGTACCGGGCTGGCGAGAAGTCCGGCTCGGACCTCACCGAGCTTCAAGGCCACACCGGGCCGGTCGAGATCGACCTGACACTGGAGAACCTCACGGTCAAGCCGCGGGTCATCGAGTACGATGCCGCGGGCCAAACCCGCTCCGACACCGCCCTGGTAGGCGCCCCGCTGACTATCGCCGCCTCAACGAAGCTCACCGGGGTACGGGCCGACGACGTCACCGCCGGCTCAGCGGACGGCGGAACCGGCACCAACGGTGTCCTGAGCAGCACCGAGGACGGAGCCACCGTGGTGCAGTGGGCCACCGTGCTTGCCCCGCCGCGTTCCGGGGCGAGCACCACGCTGCGCCTCGTTGCCGATGTCAGGGACTTTCAGGTCCCTGCTTTCGACGTGGCGGTCCAGCCTGGCCTCAACACCGACCTCAGCGCGGACGGCGTGCTCGCCGGCGCGTTCTCCTCCGGCACGGGCTCCGAGATGGGGCTGCAACGCCGCACCATCTCGCTGGTCTCGGACGTCAACACCGTGTTGACCAAGGCCGGATCCACCATCACCGAGGTTCGGCGGAACCTGCAGGTGACCTCGCAGACCCTGGGCGCGAAGACCGCGGGCGAGCTGCGCGATAACTCCCAGGCCCTGGCCGCGACCATGGTGGACCTGAAGGAACAGTTGAAGACTCTCGGCGCCGACCTGGAGACCGCGACGAAGTCAACGCAGTCCACGACTGCGTCCCAGCTGAAGGTAACCGTCGCCGCCGTGGACGCGATGCTGGGCGACACTTCGGCCGTGCCCGCGACGGCTCCCATCAACGGTGACGGCTGCACCGCGGAGGTGCCCAAATCGGGGAAGGCGGCCACGGTCTACTCCAGCATCCAGACCATGGCCTCGCAGCTCGACGCCTACGCGAAGGTGAGCGCGGGCTGCCGGGATATCGTGGCGGGTGCCATCAAGGCCACCATGGGCCCCGAGGACCCTACCGCGGAGGAATGCGCGGAGCAGGGCTCGATGACATGCTCCCTCTACGGCTCTGCCGTGACCGTCACCGGCGCGTTGCTGGGCCTGGTGAAGAAGGGCGACGAGCTCGTGGCGGACCTGCAGCCGCAGATGGTCGAGGGCGCGATCAAGGATCAGGAGGCCGCCGCCGTCACGCTGGAGAAGGTGCGCGCCGATTTCGCTGCGGTCCTCGACGGCGCCGAGACCACCGAAGACTACAAGACTGCCCTTGCAAACGTGGATGAGGCGATCAAGTCCGCCCGGGCCTCCGTCGCCGCGACCCGGGACGCGGCCGCTGCGGTCCGCGGCAGCATCGACGGCCTGCGGCAGAAGCTGGGCGACATCAAGAAGACTGCACAGGACGCCCGGGGCGAGGTGGGTGACCGCTCGCTGCTAAAAGGATCAATGACGCAGCAAACCCAGCGGCTCGCCGACGAGCTGTGCAAGATGGCCGACGGCGGCTTGCCCCGCGAGGGCCGGTTGTCCGCCGAACAAGCGGAGCGGCTGCGTTCCTACTTGACGTCCGCACCGTGCGAGCCCACGGATGAAAACGGAAACCCGGCGCAGGACCTGCGCCCGCCGCTGGGGTTCAAGGACCCGCTGGACGATCGGATGGAGGCCCAGGCGGCCGCCTGGGACGCGGTCCTGGCGGCCACCGACACCACCGCCCCGGACGAGGAGATCGGCCAGGCGTTCACCACTTTGGCGACGACGATCGACGACATCGACGCCAAGCTGGACGCGATCAACAAAGCCACGAAGGCCCTCGACGGCGCCGCCACGGGAGACATCAACAGCAACAAGCGCGAACTTGTTGCCCTGGACGCCGCGCTCGGCGAGGCGATCGACTCCTCCGGCCGGGTCGGCTCGACGCTCGCGAAGCTGAAGGAGCAACAGGACGGGCTCGGCGACAAGATCAAGCAGTCCCTCCGCGAGGTCTCGGCCGAGACCGCCGCCGAGGTCTACAAGACCGTGGACGAGCAAGTGCGCCAGGTTGCCGAGATCGGCGACGCGGGCTCCGAAGCTGTAACCACGGCGTTCAACCGCTCCATCTCTGGCTTGAAGTCCACGTCGGACGAGGTGGTGAACGACGCCGAGGGCACGGTGAACAAGCAGCGGGATGAACTGCTGGATCAGAGCGACGCACTGGCCGCGTCCCTGGACAAGAGCACGCAGTCCTCGCTCGCGAACATCGCCTCCAGCACATCCGGCTCAACCCGCGACGTTGAGGGCGCCAGCGCCCTCCTGTCCTCAAGCCTGAACAAGGTGATGCTCGACCTGGGTGACCGCTCGGTGAACGGATCCGGCCTGCTCGGCTCCATGGCCACAAGCGCCGCCAAGGCCGACACCGCTGACTATCAGCTGGCACTGGCATCACAGAACGCTGAGGGCTATGCCAACATCCGATCCAGGGACGTGGCGGGGCTGCTGCTGCGCCAGGCACAGTTCAAGGCCTCACTCACCGCGGTCGACGAACTGCCACCGTTCCACCTCGAGGTGCCGGCCGGCGCCACGTCGCAGACCCTGTACACACTGAAGATCGGCGGCGCCGCATGAGCTCCCAGACCAGGCTCACGACCCTGATCGTCGCCGGCATCACTGTCGTCCTGGCGGCTGCGATCGCCCTGACGACCCTGGCGCTGAGCCGTCCCAAGGAGGCTTCACGGCCCGATCCGGTAGCCGCGACGGTTCCCGTTGCGCTGAAAGCCGAGGGCCTGCCGAAGGACTTCTCCATCGGCGTCGTCCTCACGCTGGGCCAGTCCGGCGAGCCCGGCTCCGAGTACAACCGCGCAGCACAGGGCGCAATCGTCGCCGCACAGCGCTTCGCCCAGGGCGGCGCCGCCGTCGCCCTCTCGGCCCAAAACGACCGCGGCACGGAGGACGGCGCGCGCGCCGCCGTCCGCGCGCTCGCCGAGCAGGGGGCGTCGGGTGTCATCGTGGCGACCGCGGGGGCGCAGGCCCGGGCCGCGGCCAAGACCGCCGAGGAGCTCGGCCTCCCGGTGATTCTGCCCTACGCCGAACCGTCGGACCCCGCGCAGGCTACCTGGACCACGGGGCCATCGGGCGCATCCGTCGCGGCCGGGCTTCGCACCGCGCTGAACGGCAAGAACAGGGTGCTGCTCGTCGGGGACGGCGGCGAGGTCCCTGCCTCGGTCGGGATCTCGCAGACGCTGAACCTCGACGGCTTCGACGACGTGACGGGCCTGGCACAGGAGGCCGCCATCCAAACAGGCGCCCAGCTGCGCCCGCCTGCCGAAGACGCCCCCGCAGGCGCCGAGTCCACGAGGGTCGCCGAGCCCGCGGACGCCGTGGTCGTCTCGGCCGCCACCCCGCAGCGGCTGGCCCGGTTGGTTCAGGCCCTACAGTCCCGCGACGTGTCCGTCCCCGTCGTCATACCGGACGGCGCCACCGCCCCGGCCTTCGCCTCCACGCTCGCCGAACTCGACGGCGCCGCCTCCGGGCAGCTGGTCAGCGTTGCCCCGGCCGGAGGTGATGCCACAGCGCTCCAGCAGGACGCCCAGGGGCGCGGGATGTCCGCATTCCTGTCCGCCGTGCGCCTGGCGTCCGGCGACCCGAAGGTCAGGAACCTGACGGGCGATGCCGCGTTTTCCGCTGACGCATGGGCGGCGGACGCACGCAGCCACGACGCCGTCGTCGCTCTCGTACGGGCGGCCGCGTCGGCTGGAAGCGGCGAGCCGTCCAAAGTCGGCGCGGCGTTGCGCGCCATGTCGTTCGGCCCTGGTGACGGCCTCGCCGGGCCGGAGCTGGATTTCTCGCGCTCCGCGGCGCTGACCGCGGAGGCAATCCCGGTCTACGCTTCCCCTCAGGACCTGGGCCTGCGCCCGCCGGACGAGGCCGCTCCGCGGCTCGTCTGGGTGCCGGCGCCGGCAAACCCCTGACCACCCCCCCGGCTCGCCCCTGAGCGGGCGGGCACCATCCACCACTGAAGGAGCGCCCCGGTGCGTGTGCTGATCGACTTGGACGAGCGTCGCTTTGAGTGCGACGTGGCTCACGCTGCGCCCGCCACGACGCTGACAGACCTCGTGGAGGCCGCCGGTGGCCCGCGCCTGGCAGCCGATGAGGCGGTGTTCGTGAACGAGGCCGAGGTGCATGGTTCCACCCCTGTCTCAGAGCTGATCTTCCTGGAGGGCAGCCGCATCTCGCGGGCGCCGTGGCAGATTCCGCAGCGCGTGCGCGGCTGGAGCGTGACGCTCGCCGGCGGCCAGCGCACCGGCGGCGTGGTTGATGTTCCGCAAGGGCGAGAGATGCTCATCGGCCGGTCCCCTCACGCCGATCTGAGCCTTCCCACCGAAAGCGCGTCATGGGACCACTGCCGTCTGCGCCGGGAGGAGGACGGGCTGCGGGTACTCGATGGGGGATCCACGAACGGCACCCTCGTCAATGGCGAGCCGGTGGGGGAGGACGGGGTCCTGGTCACCGAAACCGCCACGATCACGGCGGGCGGCACGGTGCTCCTCCTGCGCCGGTCCCTGGACGAGACACCCGCCCCGGCACCCGGCAGCCTGCACAACCTCACGCCGGCGGCGACAGCGCCCTTCAACCGGCCTCCCCGCCCCGGGCAGGCCCCGGCGGGCGAGCCCCTGGTCCCGCCGAGCCGCAAGGACGTGCCGCCAGCCAGCAAGTTCAGCTACATCACGGTGCTCGCGCCCCTCGTGATGGCGGCGGCGATGGTCTTGATCCTGCGGGATTTGCGCTTCGCGATGTTCGCCATGCTCAGCCCGGTCATGGCCGTGGGCATGTGGTTCGAACAAAAGCGCCGTCACGCCCGGGGCCTCAAGGAAGAGGACGAGCGTTTCGCCGGCGCGCTCCAGGGATTCGAGCAGCAGGTCCGCGCAGCCGCAGCGACGGAGACCGCACGACGCCATCGGATGATCCCCGATCCCGCGACCGTGGTCCGGCGCCCCGCACTCCCCGCCACGTCCTTGTGGCAGCGCCGCGCAGACGCGGACGACTTCCTGGCCCTGCACGCCGGCACAGGTGACGTCCCCTGGAAGCCCGAGGTGGACCGCACATCCGGATCGCGGCTGGATGAGAAGGTGAAGGACTCCCTCTCGGCCGCGCGCCTGCAGGCCGCGCCCGTGCTCGTGGACCTGACCGACGCCGGCGTCGTGGGTATCGTCGGGCCGCGGGAGGGGACTCTGGCGCTCGCGCGATCCCTCCTGGCCCAGGCCGCGGTGCACGTCGGTCCAGCCGACCTGACCATCGGCGTCTTCTGCGACGCCGGGCGAGCTGACGAGTGGGAGTGGGCCTCGTGGCTGCCGCACACGCGCCAGGCCGGCAGCAGCACGGGCGAGCGGTGGATGTCCGCGCACCGCGAGACGAGCCTGGCCATGCTGCGCACGCTCAAGGACACGGTGCAGGAGCTGCCTACACCAGCGATGCTGGTGGTCCTGGACTCCGAGGTGCTCACGGAGGGCAGGGACGCGCCGGCACGCGCGCTGCTCGGCACGGGCCGCTCCGTACCCGGGGCCCATGTGAACCCGCAGCAGCGCCCGTCACGGGTGGCGGGCATCGTCATCGCGACGTCGGAGGAGCAGTTGCCGGCCTCCTGCACCACCATCATCAGGGTCGGGGCGGACGCCGCGGCCACTGTGGACCAGCCGGAGGACCTGACCCGCGTGGAGGACGTCATCCTGGCGGGCCTGGACCAGGAGGAGGCCCTGCGCTGCGCAATGCGCGTGGCGCACTTCGACGATCCGGAGCTGAGCGTCCCCGGGGCCTCGCTGCCCCCGCTCGTGCGGCTGCCCGGGCTCCTCGGCTACGACCGCCCGGACTCGACCACGATCCGTCGCTTGTGGCAGGCTCCCACCGGAGTGTCCACGCCGATCGGCACAGGGGAGAACGGCACCCTGACCCTGGACCTGGTCAAAGACGGCCCGCACGGCCTGGTCGGCGGCACCACCGGTTCCGGCAAATCCGAGTTCCTCCGCTCGCTCGTGGCCGGGCTCGCGGCACGCAACGATCCGACCCGCCTGAACTTTATCCTCGTCGACTTCAAAGGCGGGGCCGCCTTCAAGGCATGCGAACGCCTTCCGCACACCATCGGCACAATCTCCAATCTGGACGAGCAGCTCGCCGACCGGGCCCTCCGCGCCCTGGAGGCGGAGATGGAACGCCGCCAGCGGGTCTTCGCCGAGGCCGGCGAGGGCATCGACAACCTGAACGCCTATCTGGCCACGAACCCGGCCGAGCCCATGCCCCGGCTGCTGCTCGTGATCGACGAGTTCGCCATGCTGGCCAAGGACTTCCCGGACGTGCTCAAAGCGCTCGTCAGCGTGGGTGCTGTGGGCCGCACCCTGGGTGTGCACATGATCCTGGCGACGCAGCGCCCCGCGGGCGTCGTCAGCGATGACATCCTCGCGAACACCAACCTTCGGGTGGCCCTGCGCGTGCAGAGCCGCGACGACTCCAACAACGTCATCGGTGTGCCCGCCGCCTCGGCGATCGGCCGGGCCCAGATGGGCCGCGCATTTGTGAAACTGGGTCAGGACGACATCACGCCCGTGCAGACAGCCCTCGTGACCGGACGGGCGCAGCTCGGTGGCGGCCCCGCCGTGGACGTGCGCGAGATCCGCCAGTTCGGCGTCCCCGTGCCCGCGGCGGCGCCGCCACGGTCTGCGGCCGTGGACGAGAACGACCTCGAACTCCTCATCGACGCGGTTGTCGAAGCCAACGCCGAGGCAGGGTACGCCCAGCCGCGGCAGGTCTGGCCGGAGGCCCTGGGCGAGCGCGTGGAGCTGGAGGGGTATCTTCCCCAGGCGGACGGCGGCCGTCCCGCGGCAGCGTCAGACTCTTCCACCGATACGGCACCCCGGCTTCTGCCGATGGTGGGCGCCGTCCGAGGTTCCACCGTCCAGGTGGCCATCGTGGACGAGCCGGAGCTGCAGCGCCAGTCCGCGGCGGGATGGGACATGTCCGTGGGGAACCTGATGCTCATGGGCGTGGCCGGCTCCGGCACGAGCACCACACTGGCCTCGATCGCGCTGACACTGGCGAAGGACGCCGATCCGGCCGAGCTGGACCTGATGATCCTCGACATGGGCTCCCGTGAACTCGAAGCCCTGGAACGCCTGCCGCACACCGTGGCGTATGTGGGAACCGGTGCCGGCGCCAAGGAGCAGCAGGCCCGTTTCCTGCGGCATCTGCACACGGAGCTCGAGAGCCGCCGCGCCGAGCCTGGCAGGCACCGCCGCGCCGTGGTGCTGCTGGACGGCCTGGCCTCGCTGCGGGACGAGTTCCAGGACTTCGAAGGGCAGCAGCTGCTGGCGTTGCTGTATCGGGCGTACGCGGACGGCCCGGCGCTGGGACTGTCCTTCGCGGTTTCCACCACACGCGCCAAGGCGGTGCCCTCGGCCATGAACGAGGTGACGCTGCAGAAGTGGCTCTTCCGGCTGGCGGACGCCTACGACTACTCCTCGCTCGGAGTCCGGGGCAAGGAAATCCCCGCTGCGCTTCCTGGGCGCTGCGTGGATCCCCGCACCTCGCTCCAGATGCATGTGGCCACCCCCGGCATCGGGATCGAGGCGGCGGTGGATCGCGTGCGGCAAAGCTGGGCGCAGGCGGCCGCGAAGACCCCGGCGATAAGGCGTCTGCCCTCCAGCGTCACGATGCTGGAGCTAGGCGTGGAACCCCGGCTGGAGGCCGAACCTTGGCTCATCCCGGTGGGAATACAGGAGGCGGACCTCTCACCTGCGTTCCTGGAGATTTACGAGGGCGAGCACGCGCTCGTCGCCGGGCCCGCCCGTTCGGGCAAGTCCACGCTGCTGTTGGCCCTGGCCGCGGCCCTGCGCGGCGCGGCCACCTCCCGCGGGCCGGCTCAGGTGTGGGGCATCTGCGATCGCCGCTCGCCCCTTGCCCTCGCCGATCTGGATCGCGTGGCCGTCGGCACGGATGATGTGCCGGCCCTGCTCGCCTCCCTGCGCCTCGAGCGCGGCCCGGTGTTCCTGCTGATCGACGACGCAGAGCGCTTCGAGGACGCCGATCAATCCATCGCGGGGGCCGTGACCTCCGGGCAGCCGGGGTTGTGCGTCATCGCGGCCGGACGGGCCGGGGATCTCCGCGGGCTGTACAGTCACTGGACCAAGACGCTCCGCAAATCCCGTCTGGGCGTGCTGCTGCAACCGGATGTAGATTACGACGGCGAACTGCTGGGCGCCGCACTCCCGCGCAGGGCGCCCGTGGCGCTGACCGCCGGGCGTGGATACATCGGCGTCGGCGGGCAATTGGCACTGATCCAGTCGATGAGCGCTGAGGGCTGAGCCCGGCTACGAGCGCCTACGAGCGCCTACGAGGAACGAGTGGACGGCGGGGCGCCTTGAGGAATCAGATCGATAGCGTTGGAGAGTACGGTATGCAATTCGCACAGACGGGTCAGGCTCTGGGAGCGTCCTACCGCTTCGGCGAACGGGTGGGCTCCGGCGCCGTCGGCGAGGTCTGGACCGTGACCTCGGCCGACGGCCGGACGTTTGCCGCCAAAGTCCTGCGCCCGGAGCACGCCGACGATCCCTCGCTTGTGGAGCGGTTCGTCCGCGAGCGATCCGTCCTGCTTGGCCTGCAGGACTCGCACATCGTCACCGTGCGCGACATGGTGGTGGAGGGCGCGCGGTTGGCCATCGTCATGGACTACGTCGCGGGCGGCTCGCTGCGTGACGCGGTGAAGGAGGCCGGCCCGCTGCGTCCCCTGGACGCGTTCAACGTCGTCGCCGAAGTGTTCGACGCACTGGCTTTCGCGCACTCGCGAGGCGTGACGCATCGCGACATCAAGCCGGACAATGTGCTCCTCGCCCGCCCCTGGCCCGAGTGTGGCGCGGGCGACGTACGGGTCTCCGACTTCGGCATCTCCGACGTCGTGGGCGAGAAGATTCGCCAGACGACCGGTCTCATCGGCACCCCGCATTACATGCCTCCCGAGCTCATCAGCCAGGGCCGGTCCGGCCCTCCGGGCGATGTGTACTCAACGGGTGTCCTGCTCTACGAGCTCCTTGCCGGGCGCACTCCTTTCGCCGGGCCGGGAACGGACTTCAGCGTCGCGTACCGTCATGTTTCCTCGCGTCCGCCACGGATTCCCGTGGACGACGCGGTATGGAACGTACTCGACCGGCTGCTGTCCAAGGACCCCGCCCAACGCCCGACGGCGAGTGAGGCCGCATCGACGCTCCGGCGTCTCGCACCCCGCCTTGCCGGCAGCAGCCCCATCACGCGTACCGAAGCCCCGGAGGACTTCGACGCCGTCGAACGCTCGGCCACCGTCGTCCGGGGCGCCTTCACGGACGAGGACCTCACGGCCTTCGCGTCAGGCTCGCCAGTTGACCACGCCGGGAAGGCTCCCGAGCTCGGGGAGGCGGACAGCGCCACCATCGCCCGTCCAATCCCGCGTCGTGAAGTGCGGCCCCGGGCGGGGGCCCGGCTCGAGGAACAGGTCGCCACCCCGTTCTGGCGCACCCGCAAAGCGCTACTGCTCGCCGGCGCCGCAGCCCTGCTCGTCGTCGCGATGGTCGTGGGGTTCGTTGTCCTCGCCCCTGCAGGTCAGCAACTGCCGCCCACCGCGGAAGGCGGCCAGATGTCCAAGCAACAGCAGGACGCGGCGCTTCCAACCGGCCTGACAATCTCGCGGGAGGCCTCCTATGAGCCGTCCTCCGGTCAGATCCGCTTGACTGTGGCGTACTCGGCGCAGAAGGCGCCGTTATCCGGTGAATTCCTTGAGGTGATCCCGGGCCTGGCCGATGGGGAAGCGTGCCCGGCGGTCACGTGGGACGGGGCTTCGGTGAGCAGGAATCAGGCCTCGATCACCGGCCTTGATGTCGAATGCGGCTGGAAGGTCTCGGGGTTGGAGGTCCCGGCGGGAGGGGCAGTCCAGGTCACCGCCAAGGTGTCAGTGTCGCCCGCGGACCAGGATGCCCTCGATGCCTGGCTGCGGGCCGGGTCCGAGGCGACGACGGCCGCGACGCAGGACCCTGCCGTCAAGGGCACGGCCTATCCCGTCCAGCGCCTGAAGGGCGTGGAGGTGCGCACCCCGGCGCGCGTCGTGACGCCCAGCCCGCTGAAGATCACCCTGGTGCCAGTGTGGGCCGGCGGCGCCGACGAGCTGAACCCGCTCTATGTCAGTCCAGCGTCGGGCAAGCCCTCGCAGATGCTCGCCGCGGTGAGCGGCGGGGAGAAGGGGATACGGTTCTCCGACGGCTGCGGCGGGGCGCTCGCGGTGGACAGCGCGGGGCTCACCGTGACGGCCCTGCAGATCACGCCCCAGTGCACTTTGCGCGCTAGCGTCGGGAACTTCACCGAGCTGCAGTCTCCAAGCTTCGGGATCACGTCCCGGGAGAACTCGTAAGACTGAGGGCTCGTAGGGCTAAGGGATCTTAGGGCTGAGGGCCTCGGGGGTTGCCCCGCGGGGCCATGACGTTGGCGTGGCCGTGCGAGCCGCACGGCCCGCACGGCCGCCGCGGCTGTCACGGGGCGGCCAGCCCGCCCGGCCGTACGGGCCGCTGCCGTCCGAGCCGCGCGGCTGTCCGGGCCGCTGTCATCCGGCCCGCACGGTCGTCCGGGCCGCTGTCACGCGGCGGCCACGGGATCTGTGGGCCGGAAGTATCTGTTCCGGCGGGGTGTTCGGGCGGGGTCGAGGTGGGGTGGCGGGATGAACCAGGGGATGCCGGTCTGCATCTGGATGTTCCAGTGTTCCTTGTGGATCACGTGGTGGTGATGGGAACAGAGCAGGGTTCCGTTCTCGGTTCCGGTGGTTCCGCCGCGGGACCAGTAGGTGATGTGGTGGGCCTCGCACCAGGGTGCGGGAATGGTGCAGCCGGGGAAGGCGCAGCCGCGGTCCCGGGCGGTGATGGCCTTGCGGATATGGGGCGGGAAGACCCGGGAGGCGCGGCCGATGTCCAGGACCTGGCCCTTCCCGCCGAGGACGACCGGGATGATGTCGGCGTCGCAGGCGATTTTGCGGATGGTGCCGGCGGTGACGGGGCCGGTGAACAGCAGCGAGCCGGTCTGCTGCAGCGCCCCTGTGCTGTGCGGGGACCGGGGTCCGGGGCGCGGGGCGCCTGCTGTGGCGCCGCTGGAGTCCTGGAGCCGGGTGAGGAGGTCGCGGTAGTCGATGGTGGCCATGACCTGGGGCCGGAGCCCGCCGGCGGCGGGCAGCCCGCCGCTCGCCAGTGCCGCCTTGCACGCGCCGACCAGCCCGTCGAGCAGCCGTTGCGGCCGGGAACGGAGGTCCAGGGACGGCAGCGAGGGGTCCTCATCAGCCGGGCTTGGCGCATCCGCCGGGCCGGGCGCATCCTCGCCGGCCCCGCCCTCGCCGGTGGCGGTGCCCTCGCCGGTGCGGGGGTTGGTGGCGGTGTTCATCACGGTGATCAGGTGTTCGAACTGGTCCGCGGTGGCGAAGATTTCCAGGTGCTGCAGGCCGTGGCGGGGTTTGCGGAGGAAGGCGCCCTGGAGCTGGCGGAGCAGTTCCTCGGAAGGTTCGGCGCCGTCCTGGTCCAGCGCCTCGGCCCAGCTGCGGCTGACGCGGGCGAGGAAGTCGGCGTCGTTCTCGGCCGCGGTGCGGGTCAGGGCGTGCTCCATCGCCGCCGCGGCCTCGGGGAGGCAGCTGTGCCGGACCCGGTCCAGGGCGAGCGTGATGACCGTCGCGGCCCGGGACGCGACCTCGCCGGCCGCGACGGCGGCTCCGAGCTCCCGGTGCACGGGCGGCATGGGCCGGCCGGCGAGTCCCTGCCGGGGCAGCAGGGTGTCGGCGAGGCAGAGCCGGCGCTTGGCCTCCGCGGCGCCGATCCGCAGCCGCGCCCGCAGGAACTCCACCGTGTTCCGGTACCCGTCATCCAGCACCGATTCCGGCACCGCCGGCACGGAACTGGTTGCGCTGGCAGGCTCCGCCGCAACAGACGTGCCCGAGGGAGCCGCCCCAACCGACGTGCCCGAGGGAGCCGCCCCAACCGACGTGCCGGAGGGAGCCGAGGACAAACAGGTGCCGGCGGGCCCCGCGGCCAGGGAGGTACCGGGTGCGCCGGTCTGCCATCCGCCGTCGCTCTCGCGCCAGCCGGTGGTCCACGCGGTGACCGCCCCCGCCGCAACCCCAGCGGCCGCGGCGGCGGACTGCTTCCTGGTCCGGTCCACGGCGGCGGCCGCGACGAGCTGCAGATACTCCACCGTGCGGGAGAGTTCCTCCACGCTGCCGGCGAAGTCCGCCGCGGCCCGGAAGCCCCACGAGCCCGCATCCTCCACCGCCGTCGAAC